>NZ_JBLWEX010000197.1:0-15485 GCF_048323875.1 Yersinia sp. LJYL362 | reverse complement strand
AATCAGTCCAGTAATCCCGTTTCAGCCGCTCTGACCAGTTCATCCACCACATAACGGATGTTGGGCAGTAACTGACGATTTTTCAGTCATAACGCACTGATGGGCATTTCACCACCGGAATGTCCGGTAAGAACTTCCTTTAACTCCCCACTTTGCAAGTCTTTACCGACGAGCCAGAACGGTAACTGAGATAGACCACACCCTGCCATCATGTCGGCCAGCATCGCATCACCATCAGCAAATTTATGGATAGGTAAAGACGTATTTGTAGATAATCCTCATTTTACCGATGTAGTTGCAGTCACTTATATTACTGAAATTAAAAAACTTTGAATTGGGTAAGGATGGTGGTGAGGGGAGGGGGGATAACGCCGGTAAGCAAGTGAAACAAATATTCACGTTTTAACCTTAGTCCCTCCTTCCCTATACTGGACACGAATTGATTCCAAGAATACTGTAGCTTGAACCATTTAGCCCCCCTAAATAGACATTTTGCTATTATGAATTGCATCAAATACATCATGCTTGTAATTACTCTTAGCGTACCGACTTTTTCATTTGCTGCACCTGATGTGCAAGTTGGTTTTTCTCCGGAAGGGTCGGCCCGTGCATTAGTGCTGAAAGTTATTGGAAGCGCACATAAATCTATTCAAATGATTGGCTATTCGTTCCAAGCACCTGATATTGCTAAAGCACTCGTGGCGGCCCGAAAACGAGGCGTTGATGTACGTGTTGTTGTGGATAAGAGGCGCAACCAAGTGAGCGCGAGTAAAGCTGCTATGTTGTATGTGATTAATAATGGCGTGAAGCTGCGTATTGATGGCCATTATCATATTCAGCATGATAAAACGATTATTGTTGATGGGCAGACGGTGGAGACGGGATCATTTAACTTCGCACCTTCGGCTGAGACTGAGAACTCAGAAAACGTCATTGTAATACGCGGAATGCCTGAAGTTGTTCAACAATATGTAACACATTGGAATTCACGCTGGGTGCTGGGTGTTCCTTTCAAACCTGTATATTAATCTGTGTTATAAGCGCAACTCTTCTATCTGAGTTGAGCTCGGCGGTGAGCCATGTTCGAGATAACCGTAAATACACGGATTAATACCATCAACCCAGTGTTTTGATTAATTATTCTACGTCCTCTTTTTTTAATTAACCTCGAGGCGTAATTGACCAATGACAAGGCAAGGCATGTGGTAGCCACTTTATAATCATGGCCGTTTGTCTTCTTACTGGTGTGAAAGCATGACTTATCAACTCAATCTTAATTGGCCCGAATTTTTAGAGAAATATTGGCAAAAACAACCTGTAGTATTAAAAAATGCCTTCCCGAACTTTGTCGATCCGATTACGCCAGATGAGTTAGCTGGGCTGGCGATGGAAGCCGAGGTAGACAGTCGCTTAGTCAGTCATGTAAATGGTCAATGGCAGGCGAGTAACGGGCCATTTGAGGATTTTGATAATCTGGGCGAAACCAATTGGTCACTACTGGCTCAAGCCGTAAATCACTGGCATGCCCCATCCGCTGAGTTGGTCCGGCCATTTCGTGTGCTACCGGACTGGCGTTTAGATGATCTAATGATCTCTTTTTCTGTCCCAGGTGGTGGGGTTGGACCTCATATCGATCAGTACGATGTCTTTATTATCCAGGGCATGGGTAGCCGCCGTTGGCGTGTGGGCGATAAATTGCCACTGAAACAGTTTTGCCCACATCCTGCACTACTGCATGTTGAGCCATTCACACCGATTATTGATGAAGATTTAGCTCCGGGCGATATTCTCTATATCCCACCGGGCTTCCCGCATGATGGGTTGACCCATGAAACGGCATTCAACTACTCAGTGGGCTTTCGCGGGCCAAACGGTAGGGATTTAATCAGTAGCTTTGCTGATTATGCGCTGGAAAATGATCTTGGCAGCGAGCACTACAGTGATCCTGATTTAACCTGTCGGGAACATCCCGGCCGGGTTGAAGATTATGAACTCGACCGCTTGCGCGGGATGATGGTCGATATGATTAATCAACCGGAGGATTTTAAACAATGGTTCGGACGCTTCGCTACGACACCGCGCCATGAACTGGATATTGCTCCAGCGGAACCTCCTTACGAACCGGCCGAGATTGTCGATGCGCTGATGGATGGTGAAGTCTTGTCGCGCCTGAGTGGCCTACGGGTTTTACACGTTGGTGACAGCTTCTTTATTAATAGTGAACGGCTGGAAACGGTTGATCCTAAAGCCGCTGATGCGCTGTGCCGTTACACTGTGATTAGTAAAAAAGAGCTGGGTGAGGCATTACATAATCCGTCGTTTGTGGCGGAGTTAACGGATTTGATTAATCAGGGTTACTGGTTCTTCGACGAATAATTTATCAATAGCGGCTTTTGAGTGAGTGTATTATGGTGTAATTCGAAAGCCGCTCAATAAGATATCCTGCAATACTTTTACTTCTGCATTAACAACGAGTTCAATATCTAAAATATAATCCCCTTGTTTTATTACTCTATCTTGTGAATAGAAAGTAAACCGGCACTTATTAACGGTAAATAATCCCAAGAGCAGTATGTCAGTGGGTTCGTTGTTTTTCGTGTTGGACGATTAAATGTGCGAGCAACCTGGCCAATATACCGGGAACAGTATTGTACCGATATATCAATAATCACTGAGCAAAATTAGTAAAAGTGGAAAGCGGTCTTCTGAAATCTTCTGGTTCAGGGGAAAGTGCGACAGTTCTTAAATGACGATTACAGATAAACCATATTTCATTGCGGTCATTGGACAAAATGTAATAGGCATCTGAGGTTTCTGATGGGTTGAATAGACCGAGTGCACGATATGCCGATGTTGCATTGAAACCACTCTGAAGTGACAGTGGTCGCGGGCCATTGTCCATTTCACTGATTCTCAGGTATAAACCTTGTTCGAGCCACATCATCTGCTAACCTCAAATTTTCGCATGTTCCAATAATTATAGTGTATATATTTTTATGATTTATAAGACTCATCTGTTAATCATCGAACAGAGTGCGGGTAGAGGATAGGTTATCACCTTGTTTGTTAGGCCATGACCTTGATACGTGGCAGAATATAAAAAATCATGACTGCAATTTCACCTGAGATGACAAATAAATAAATATGGATCGCTCCCGTATACTGAAATTCCTGCTGCCCTACCTGTGGCCTAAAAATAATCCTAAACTCCGCTACTACCTGATTGCTGCTGTCATATTTATGGTGGTTTCTAAGGTTAGCACCACTCTGGTCCCCCTGGCTTATAGGGCGATGATCGATACATTGAGCAGTGAAAATGCCAAAATGATGGCTATTCCTATCACCTTGATAATTGCTTATGGGGTAGCGAGAATCAGTGCTTCGTTATTTGAAGAATTGCGTAACGTCATGTTTGTGCATGTCAGTCAGAATGCGACTCGGTTGCTGGGCTTACGGGTATTTAAACAATTACATGATCTCAGTTTACGTTTTCATCTGGACAGGCAAACGGGCGGGTTATCTTTATCTATTGAGCGCGGTACACAAGCGGTCGCGACCGTACTTTCACGTATCTTGTTCTCTATATTCCCCATTTTATTTGAGATAACACTGGTCTCTCTTATTATGTGGCATCTGCTAGATGGCTGGTTTGCCGTTGCCATCCTGGCGACCGTTGTCTGCTATATCCTATTTACCGTCGTGGCGGTCAGTTGGCGCACCCGTTTTCGGCGCGAGGTCAATCAAGCCAATTCAGATGCCAACACCAAGTCCATCGACAGCTTGATAAATTATGAAACTGTAAAATATTTCGGTAATGAGCAGTTTGAAGCTGAGCGCTTTAACACGTCACGAAAACTGTATGAATATGCTGCGATAAAAAGTCAATTCAGTTATACCGCTTTGAGTTTGGGGCAAACCGCAATTATCTCCATAGGGCTGGTGGTGATGATGTCCATGGCGGCGCAAGGTATCACGCAAGGCCGTATGACTATCGGTGATTTTGTGTTGGTCAATGCTTATCTTCTTCAGTTGTATCAGCCGCTCAATTTCTTTGGTTTTATTTATTCTGAGATCAGACAGGCACTGATTGATATGGAAAATATGCTCGATTTATTGATGGTGGAAAAAGAAATTACTGATCGCCCTGATGCGCCCGCTTTACACCTTACAAAAGGAGAGGTGCGGTTTGATTCAGTCAGTTTTGGTTATGATCCGCGTAGACCTATTCTGAATAAAGTGAGTTTTACCATTCCAGCGGGTAAAACAGTGGCGGTTGTTGGCGCATCGGGAGCCGGTAAATCAACCCTATCTCGTCTACTGTTCCGCTTTTATGATGTGACTGATGGTGCGATTTATATTGATGATCAAGATATCCGCAAGGTGACTCAAGCGAGTTTACGTGAAGCTATTGGCATCGTGCCGCAAGATACCGTGCTATTTAATGACACATTGCGCTACAACATTGCTTATGGCAGGACCTCTTCTCATTTTGAGGAGATAGAGCGGGCAGCGAAACTCGCCCATATTCATGATTTTATCATTAGTTTGCCTGATGGTTATGACACGCGGGTAGGGGAGCGGGGGCTTAAGTTATCCGGTGGTGAGAAACAGCGGGTAGCAATTGCGCGCACTATTCTTAAAAATCCGGCTATCTTGATTTTTGATGAAGCAACCAGTGCATTAGATACCCATACTGAGCGCGAGATTCAGGCCCATTTACGAGAAGTTAGCCGTGATCACACGACGTTGGTTATTGCTCACCGTTTATCCACCATTATTGATGCTGATGAAATTATTGTGATGGAGGCCGGCACTATAGTTGAACGCGGGCGGCATGAGACATTATTGCTGAAAAATGGCCGATACGCAGCCATGTGGCAGAATCAATATCATGAAGAGGAGTAACTTGCGTTATAACACATTGCTTTTAAATACTATTCAAAAGGGTGCATAAAGAGGAGTGTGCACTCTTTTCGTTGATATTGATTGATTTGTGGAACTAACCGCCTGAAATGCTCTGTTGCGCAATGTATATCCAATGCTGCTTGATCGGGCCACTCCTCAATAAAAACGAAGCTACCAGGATCTTTATGATTGATATACAAATCATAGGAAATACACAACGGCTCAAGTTTTGTTCTTTCCACTAATTCTTTATAGAGTGGCATGACATCATTGATGTGCTCTAGTTTGATAAAGTCTTGTGCGATAACTTTTAACATAGGTCTGATAGCGCTAGGCTCCGGTAAAATGTGTGTAAGCAAATACCACAAGGGCAATCGCTATCATAATTATGGTTGTTTTCCTCATTTCAATTCTGTTCTCATTATCAATGGTAAGTTTCTATTGGGTTATCTAAACGATAACGGAAAATCTGCTAAAAAACATCGACCCATGACAAAATATAGAGGTTCAGTTTAATACCAGTAAAATCAATAACGCCCCTGACGTTGGGGTTTCTGCGGTTGGTTATTTCCTTTTTGGTTGATCTGCGTCTCGGTTTTAATATAATTATTTGTGTTAAATTGAGCAGTGTGCTAAGCCGCATGAGGGGGTAACATGTCAGCACTCGAGAAACTTGTTTCGGCATATTGCCATACCAGCCTGGATTTTGTGGCATCCACGGTTGCTTTTATGGAAAACCAAAAAAAGAAAATTAATGTTGATGAAATTGAAGCGAAGCTTTCGCCAGATGAATGCGATTTCTTCCGGGAAAGATTAGCTCATTACAGAGACATATATCGGCCTCAGTGATCCTAAGGCGGTTTGTTGTTCTTTCAACGTTAAATAAGCCGCCATCAGGCGGCTTATTCTATTGTAAAAATAGAACTTTCGGCGATAAGTCGCTGTTAGATTTTCTTGGTGGCAAGAATCACACTCGATGCTTTAAATAATGCTGTCACTTCACTTCCCGCAGATAACGCCATTTCTTCAAGGCTTTCATTGGTAATCACTGAAGTCAGTGCTAGCCCATTTACCGTAACAACTTCAACAGTAGAATTGATAGCACCCTTTGTGACCGTTTTTATTTTGCCTGTAAATTGATTGCGGGCTGAAAAATTCAAACCACAATCCAGAGAAGCTAAAATAATCCAAGGTGCTTTGATCAGGGCAATCGCCGGTTTTCCTACCACCAGACCTAATGTTTTGCAGCTGGCTTTGGTGATAACGGTGGTCAGTTTTTCGCCGCCATCTAAAGATAGAACAACTTCATCATTGACTGAACCTTCAACAATGGCATGGACTGTGCCAGATAATTGGTTTCTTGCAGAGATAGACATCGTATTCCCTCATTGTCATGGCTGATTGAATCCGAGCCGGGTAAGGTTCAAGCTCGACACTCCATTTGACCAAATACACCTGTCGGAGTACAGGCATGATACTTATAAGTGTTATAGAAAAAATAGACATGTGCTGGTGGTCACAACATCCCCCTCTTTTTTAATGAATCCCGTGCAAATTGCTCATAAAATAACCTTGTAAGCTAAAGTTAAGACAGGCAATGCATTGACTGTGAGGCCTGTTATGTACCAACAAATAAATGGCAATGAATACCGGCGTATCTTTGTTGTTGGTGATATTCATGGTTGCTATAAAAAACTGATGGATAGCTTGGGCCGTGTCGCCTTTGACCGCGCGTCTGATTTACTCATTTCTGTGGGAGACCTGGCTGATCGCGGCCATCAGAACACGGAGTGTTATGAACTGCTTAATGCATATTGGTTTCGTGCTGTTCGTGGCAATCATGAGCAAATGGCCATTGATGTGCTGGCCGGAGGTGAGATTGATACCTGGATGGCCAATGGTGGGCGCTGGTTTTTTCTATTGGAAGGGAATAATAAATATCAAGTTGAACAGCTGATTAAACAGGCTGGACAACTGCCTTTGGTCATTGAGGTTGCGACTGACAGCGGGAGATATGTTATCGCTCATGCTGATTATCCTTCAAATGAATATGTTTACGGCAAACGTGTTGATGAGCATTTAGTCCTATGGAACCGTAAACGTCTTAATGCGGCGATGGAGGGAGAAAGCGATGAGATTATCGGGGCAAATAAATTTATTTTTGGTCACACACCGCTGGTAAAACCATCGCTATTTAAGAACCAACTCTATATTGATACGGGGGCAGTATTCGGAAATACCCTGACTCTGATTCAGATTCAATAATGAAACGTGCTGGCAACAAAAGCACTGGCTATCACCCATCGTCTGCTGTTACCGATATGGGAAACTCAGCGAGTGTATTTTTAGTCCCATGGGGCAGTTTAGGGCGTTTTGTCTGTTGCTGTCTTATCTGTCCCGCCGCCATTTCGTATGGAGGCGGGTTTATGGATTAAAATGAGATAAAGCGTGACGTGTATTTATTCAGTAATAGAATGCGTGATAACAGGACTGAAGCCGCAAATACTGATAACAGTAATGTGAACCTCAATGTGACATCAGATAAGTTATATGCGCTGGCAATAAAATAAAAAATCCCATCATGCAAAATATACACCCCAATCATGGATGGGCTGATGTAGGCTAATGTTTTCTTTATCCATTCGCGTTTAGTGTCAAAGTTATCAAATATCACAAATAAACATAGACTCAGAACTAAAACATGTAAGTTATCGAGGAAGTAGCCTGCATTCACTGTTTTATACACATATATCGACATAAAACTTTCATAGTAATACATGGAAATTGCGGTCGGAATAAGCAGCACTTTTGCGACAAGGCGTATTCTCGGTATCTTGGTCATTTTTTGACAGATTTTCGAGCAAAGGAACCTACCGGTCATATAATAGAAAATCCATGTCCATAACCTGAAATACTGTGGAAAATCAATTAAATATGGTCTTTCGCTGAATGCACTAATTAAGTCGATAGAAACAGAAAAAATGACCAAACATGACAGGGTGATGATTGTCGTTCTGTTATTTTTTAATACCTTAGATATTATAGGGTTGATGAGGTAAATAATAGCAATACTGAATAACAGCCAACTTTGTAGGAAATAGCCCCGTTTGAAACCATCCTCATTGATAAAGTAGAAAAGCACGTTCCAGAAAATGATAATGGTGATGATTGATTTTAATTTTCTGAGTATATCTGCTTGATCTATCTCATCACTCGAATCGATATAACCAATAATCATAAAAAACAGTGGGGTAGCGATGATTGACAAAAAGTACAGAACACTCATCACTTCTCCACCTAAAAAACACTGTTCGGTACAGGTTTTACTGGCAGAATAAAAGGTCACGGCAGAAAAGCAACTTAATGTTTTTAGCGCATGTAAACCGACGTTTCTCATATAAATGTTCGGCTAAAAATAAGGTTAAATGAGATATCTAATGGTCGATGGCGGAGGTGTGGCATTAGAACCTTCCTATTTAGGCTACTAATTTTTCACTATTTTTACATACAATCCAAATGCTGTCACGCCTGGCAGATTCAACTCTAAATAAACAAACGAGAAATATTCTTTTGAGAAAAAGACGTTTCCTACACCCTCCGGTGTTGACTTCCTATATATCTCAAAGTGCCTCTATGGTTTACTCAAAAGTAAGGTGTTTCTGGGCTATCTTAATAATATTTAATAGTTTTTATTTCATCACAAACAGATGTGAGTTAACAATTCATAGAGTGCTGAAGCACTAGCGGGTGTGGCCAATATGATAAGCTGTATGATCGTTGATAACGATAAATATCAAACACTAGGTATGGTAGCTATCGTAAAAAAGATATTTACATCTCTAGGATTTAAAAAAGAGATCAAATTCTATCGAAAAGCATTTTATTCAGCAGATATCATTTTTATTGGGGTTGATGAGCTCAGTTTTTTTGATGCTCTAAAACGTTTGGATAAAGCGCCTTCAGAAGCAGACGTTTTTTTGATATGTGATGCCCGTTTGAATAGCTTTTTACAGGGTATTCCGAGGTTCAGCAATGTGACAATGATCTTCAGAGAAGACTGCGTCGATACTGTTACCAATAAAATTACGACTGTTTTCAAACGTAAGCTTCGTGGGCTTAAAGATAATTTATCTGAGCACAAATCCACGAGAGTCTTGAGCTTACAGTCGCCAGAACGGCAGTATTTGACACCCAATGAAAATATCGTGTTGAAATTGTTTAATGAAGGTTTTTCGGGCGGTGATATCGCCAGAATTTTGAAAAAGAGTGAGAAAACAGTCAGTGGACAAAAACGGTCAGCCATGAAAAAACTGGGTGCCCGCACAGACGTTGAGTTAATTAAAATGTTTATGTTCAAATAGTTAATATAAATAACGGACTGGATTTTAGGTTGCTTTTTCCGTCAACATCAGAGAATACCAAAGGGATTGTCTCGTGCTAGCGGGCAGGGATGCCAGCTTCAAAATCCGGGAATGCCCGGACAGCCCCAAAGCCATTTGGGGCTGTTTTTGGGGCTGTCGCGTCGTTTTAGTAAAAGCTAATCGGGACTAAATACTCTTTAATTTGGTAATCGTACTGTCAATATCAACTTCATGCTCAGAAAACGTGTAAGTGACATTTTGGAATGTTGTTATCGATAACATTTTCAATGGCACAGTTTTCTCTGAAATATCTTCTTCCTGCGGCCGGATTTTATTCATCAGTAAATTGACTGAAAGGATGGTGTTGGCTTTATCGACTTCAGCCTGTGCAGGCACTTCTTTAGTAAAAGTATTGAAAGACTTGATACTGGTGAGTTTGATTCTTTCATTGGCAATAAAGATGTATTTGCTCTCAATGGCCACTTTCACCGCAAATGCTGACAACCCTTTGGTATTGGTTGTTGGCTCGAAAGTCACTTCCGCACCTTTTTTAATCATCTCGGGATTAGCAACTTTAATAACGTGAAAATAACGGTTATCTCCGTTCTCATCGGTGATAAAACCAAAACCTTTATCTTCAAAAAAAGTTGTTATTCTACCGTTCATCATGCATCTCGTATTAGCTTATCCAATGGGCAAGTATAATACAGGTGAAACGCTTTCAGATACAGTCTGGTACTTTTATAGGGCCAGTTAGGGTGGGTTGTAAAAGAAAAAAATATGGATTTCTGTGCTAACAATTGAGCATAAAAGCTGGGTTTTTCACTTTTTCTCTGTTTTTTGTGATCTCTGCCGTGGACAAAAAACAGTTCTATTGCTGTACTGTATTCGACACACATTTTGTGTCCAACATTCACGTAAAGGTAAGTTTGATGTCTAAGATTAAAGGTAGCGTTAAGTGGTTCAATGAAGCTAAAGGCTTTGGTTTCATTACCCCAGAAGATGGCAGCAAGGACGTTTTCGTTCATTTCTCAGCCATCGCTAGCAACGGTTTCAAAACTCTTGCTGAAGGCCAGCGTGTAGAATTTGAAATCACGAACGGTGCCAAAGGGCCATCTGCTGCTAATGTTATCGCTATCTAAGTAGCCCATATCTCTTAAAACCCGCTTCATTCTTATCAGGCGGGTTTTTTATTTATAGCGTTGAAAAGGTTTTGATGGAGGGCGGTTAAAAGAGATATGCCCTTAAAAAAGCAACAGTGATAGCCAGACAAAAAATGACAGCCAGCCATTCGGTTCCTGTTTTGGGTAAACTAAACATAGGATCTATCCAGCACATCAGTCACCCCATTGGCTAACTGTTCTCTGCTAAATAATTATCCGGTTCGTAGATTAAGAAAACATTAAGATGGTGTAAACAGTGGTGCTCTTTTATCCATTGTTATTGAGCAGCAAAGTAATTAATTAATATAAAAGCCAGCATTGTCATGGCAAGTGAACCGGCCAGATTAAGTGCAATTGTGCCGGCAGCCCAAGCTAATTTCCCATCCTGAAGTAAATAAACAACTTCAACAGAGAAGGTTGAAAATGTCGTCAGGCCACCACAAAAACCAGTAGTAATGAGTAACTTCCAAACAGGATCAATGTGTGCGATGCGGGTGAACAGGGCTAATGTCAGACCGATAATAAAAGCACCGACCAAGTTTACAATAAGTGTTCCCACTGGGATATTGGGGGAAAAACTGTTTAACTTCATACTGACCAGCCAACGGGCGACACTGCCCGCACCACCACCAATAAATACCGCAAGCAATGTATTAAACATAAACACCTTTCTTTAGGGATACCGCCACGTCGGATTTTGCCGTTATTCAGCTTGCCAGTTCAATGCGGTTACGGCCATTGTCTTTTGCCAGATATAGTGCAGAGTCGGCGGCTTTTAACCATTGCTGATAGTTAATCATATCATGGCGGTAATCTGCGATGCCTGCACTGACTCTGAGTTGCAGCGGGGGGGCTTGGGTAAAAACTAAATCGGCCAGTCTTTCCTGAATTCGCATTAATACTTCCCGCGTTTGTTCGGCAGTGGTATTTGGCAAAATAGCACCAAACTCATCTCCACCATAGCGGCCAACAATATCAATAGCCCGTAATCCCAGCAGTAACTCTTCGGCAAGCACAGTAATAGCTTCATCACCGACGGCATGACCAAATGTATCATTAATAGATTTAAAATTATCAATATCCAGTAAAATTAGCGTGGCGCCATGTTGGTAGCGTCGGCAACTATCAAATTGATTATGTAACTGATGTTCCCAATGCCTGCGGTTGTAGAGCCCGGTTAATCCATCCCTGACACTGATACGTAATAACTCTTCTTTATTTTCAGCCAGACGTTTTGCCGTTCGATAAGTGACTAATCCAAGCAGGGAAGGGTAAATAATTATCATCGGTAAGCAGGCATATACCTGAAGCGGCGAGGTCTCAGGTTTAAAAGGCAAATTAAATATCCACGCGGTCAGTAAACTACAGGCTATCTGCAATGCCAGTCCTTTATAAAAAACGTTTTTCCCGCCAGAAGCAATATTGTTCATACTCATCATTGAGAGAATAACGACTGATGGCAGAGCATTAAATGACATAATTGCAACCCAAACACCTCCCAGTGCTGAGTCTATTTTCATATTTATGATTTCTTGCTCAAACGGCTGTTCGGAGCGTGAGGCCAGTAGATAGGCAATATGTGGCCATACTGCTCCATTAAGGGCAAGCATGCCCCATAGCCATAATGGGGCATTCTGAGTGTAGAGCACGGAGCCTACACAAAACATACCAATACCTAAACCAAATGCGCGGGGTAAATAAGTCCTTTTAGCAAAACTTAACCCGGATCTGCGGGTA
This sequence comes from Yersinia sp. LJYL362, assembly GCF_048323875.1. Taxonomy (NCBI): domain Bacteria; kingdom Pseudomonadati; phylum Pseudomonadota; class Gammaproteobacteria; order Enterobacterales; family Yersiniaceae; genus Yersinia; species Yersinia sp. LJYL362. Next base: position 3,319 of record NZ_JBLWEX010000197.1, on the reverse strand, counting down.
TTGATTCTACTTGAATAAGGCAATTGGCGGCTCCCTCGTTCTTTCTGCTTTGGGGGGATGTTAACGGCAATGTCTCATCCGGGATGAGTCAAAATAAGTGAGGATAGACTCTTGAGTAAATCATAGTTCACTAACGAAATCTGTTACATATTACTCTTGTTTTAATCGGTAATTTATTCGTAAATAGCGCATGCTTTAATAAACAGTACTAATCAAGAAGGTGTGTATGGAAGGTATCAGTATTACCAAATTGCTGGTAGTCGGCATATTGATTGTGTTGTTGTTTGGTACCAGCAAACTGCGCACGCTGGGTGCGGATTTAGGCGCTGCTCTGAAAGGTTTTAAAAAGGCCATGGGCAATGACGATACTCCTCCCGCTGGCACAACCGCAGAATCTAAAGCGGCAACTGAAGCCAAACCTCCAATCGAGCATAAAGACTGATTATATTTGCTTGGATTAGGCGTCATTTCAGTTACCGTTGAAAGTGGATGGTTTGTTAGCCGGAGCACTATATGTAATACGGTTAGTTGCCAGTAAATAACAACGGACTGATAACCCAAAAACGGATCTCCAATGGAAATCCGTCTTTGATTGTCAGCGAGTTAAGATGTAATAAAATATTTCAATCAATCGAGTCTGAACAACTATTCAGACTCGATTGGCTTATTTGACTTCCAACCCTTTTGCTTGCAGGTCTGCATGGTAAGAGGAGCGAACAAATGGGCCACAAGCTGCATGGGTAAAGCCCATTGCCATTGCTTCCGCTTTCATTTCATCAAACTCCGCAGGGCTCACATATCGCTGAACAGGTAAATGATGGCGGCTAGGTTGCAAATATTGCCCCAACGTCAGCATCGTGACGCCATGACGGCGCAAATCACGCATGACTTCCACGATTTCAGCATTGGTTTCACCCAAGCCGACCATCAAACCAGATTTGGTCGGAATATCTGGATGAGCTTCTTTAAAACGCTCTAATAATTTGAGTGACCACTCATAGTTAGCCCCTGGGCGAACCTGACGATATACCCGTGGCACGTTTTCCAGATTGTGGTTAAACACGTCGGGTGGTGTGACCGTCAAAATATCTAATGCGCGATCCATACGGCCACGGAAATCTGGCACTAATGTTTCAATTTTAATGGTCGGGTTTTTGGCGCGAATCGCTGAGATGCAATCTGCAAAATGTTGAGCACCGCCATCACGTAAATCATCACGGTCAACGGATGTGATAACCACATAGCGCAAACCCATATCTTTGATTGTTTGAGCTAATTTCTCTGGCTCATTGGCATCCGGTGTCACCGGGCGACCGTGGGCAACGTCGCAGAATGGGCAACGGCGGGTGCAAATCGCGCCGAGGATCATAAAGGTCGCGGTACCGTGGTTAAAGCACTCCGACAGGTTAGGGCAGGAGGCCTCTTCGCAAACCGAGTGCAGACCATTTTTACGCATTGCTGCTTTAATACCCTGAATGCGGCTGGAGTCAGCAGGAAGCTTGATTTTCATCCACTCGGGTTTACGCAGCAGCTCTTGGCGTTCGGTAACCACGGTTTTAATCGGGATTAGCGCCATTTTATCTGCGTCGCGGTATTTGACGCCGCGTTCCATCTGAATCGGTTTACTCATAATCGTGCAGGTTCCAGTTCTGAATCTCTCAACTTGAGATTTTTAATTAAATTCAACGGGATGTGGCGTCGTTAAAAAAATTTTGAAAATTGTTTAAAAATTATATCATCTTTAGCCTGTCCCATTCAGCCCCCAATTTTGTAGGCGTTTGTAAATAGCGCCGTATTGAGTGACTGTGGGGGCGTTATTCATACTTCACATTGCTTATTGCCGGGCTATTGTGCGTCTGGTGGTAAATAATCAGCCAATGACCACTGCTGCTGTTCGGCATCTGGATACCCTAGCTGATGGGTAAATTCGCGCACTAATATTGGTTGAACATCGGTCATAGTGGCACCTGCTTTCAGCGCGCTGACTTGCGTCATTTGCATGCCTGCGTAGCCACACGGATTGATGCGCTGGAAGGGTTCCAAATCCATCGCAACATTTAATGCCAGACCGTGGAATGAGCAGCCCCGGCGAATGCGCAGACCCAATGAACAAATTTTCTGTTGACCCACATAAACACCGGGGGCATCCGGGCGAGCTTGTGATTCAATGCCTAAATGGGCTAGCGTCTCAATCACGGTGTTTTCAATGGCGGTCACTAGCTGCCGCACACCCAATTTGGCCCGCTTAAGATCAATCATGATATACATGACTTGCTGACCGGGACCATGGTAAGTGACCTGGCCCCCACGGTCACTTTGGATAACCGGAATATCACCTGGCATCAGAACATGTTCGGCTTTTCCTGCCTGACCCTGAGTAAAAACGTGTTGATGTTCAACCAGCCAGATTTCATCTGCGCTGGTATCGCTACGAAACTCAGTGAAATTATGCATGGCTTGAGATACGGGGGCATAGGGTTGTAACCCTAGCTGACGTAAAATGATCTTGTGTTGTTGCAAGCGAGGCATCATCTGGTTACAGAAATGGTGGCGTCAGTATATCAGCCCAGCGGTGAGGTGGCACTATTTTGGCTGATGAAAGCGATAATTTGGCGGTAAAAAAATAAGGCCCGGCGGCTGAGTATGCCGAGCGGGCCATAGGTGTTTGGTCAGTATTTGAACGGTATTACAGTACCATTCTGACCAATTCAAGGTTACCCAATTCTTCATACAGCGTTTCCACTTGATCGATATGTGTCGCTGTAATGGTAATGGAAACAGAGTGATAGTTGCCTTTGCTGCTCGGTTTGACTTCGGGGGTATAATCGCCCGGAGCATGGCGCTGTACCACTTCAACTACCTGGTTAACCAGCTGAGGTTCAGCAATGCCCATTACCTTGTAGGTAAAGGGGCAAGGGAACTCAAGCAGTTCATTCAGTTTAGTTTTCATGTGCGCTCCTGGGGTTTGACGGACAGATAGTTGTCGGACAGGTGTTAGGATAAAAAATACCCGACGATAAAATTATAACTCCCGCCGGAGCGGGAGTTTCACATTATTTATAACGTGGGGGCAGTTTGCGGTTTTTCAAGCCCAGCGATTAGCCGAACCAGCGGTGGAACATCAGTTTGATGTAGTCCACCATGCGGCTGAAGAAACCACCTTCTTTCACTTCATTCATGACAACCAGTGGTCGTTGATCGATGGTTTTACCATCCAACTGGAAGTTAATCATCCCGACAACCTGGTTTTTCGCCAGTGGTGCATGGATTTCTGGAGTATTCAGAACATAGCTGGCTTTCAAGTCTTTCATTCGGCCAC
>NZ_JBLWEX010000196.1:0-15330 GCF_048323875.1 Yersinia sp. LJYL362 | reverse complement strand
TCGTGGATACCCCAGGACACGCCGATTTCGGTGGTGAAGTTGAGCGTGTAATGTCTATGGTTGACTCTGTGCTGCTGGTTGTCGACGCAATGGATGGCCCGATGCCGCAGACCCGTTTCGTGACCAAGAAAGCTTTTGCGAACGGTCTGAAGCCCATCGTGGTAATCAACAAAGTTGACCGTCCTGGCGCGCGTCCTGACTGGGTTGTGGATCAGGTATTTGACCTGTTCGTCAACCTGGATGCCACTGACGAACAACTGGACTTCCCTATCATTTATGCATCTGCATTGATGGGTATTGCTGGCGAAGACCACAATGATATGGCGGAAGACATGACCCCGCTGTATCAAGCCATCGTTGACCATGTGTCTCCACCACAAGTTGAGGTTGAAGCACCGTTCCAGATGCAGATCTCTCAGTTGGATTACAACAACTATGTTGGTGTTATCGGCATCGGTCGTATCAAACGCGGTAAAGTTAAGCCAAACCAGCAAGTGACTATCATTGATAGCGAAGGCAAGACGCGTAACGGTAAAGTCGGTAAAGTTCTGACTCACATGGGTCTGGAACGTATCGAAGCTACCGAAGCTGAAGCTGGCGATATCGTGGCTATCACTGGTCTGGGCGAGTTGAACATCTCCGACACTATCTGTGACGTTAATGCTGTTGAAGCATTGCCAGCACTGTCTGTTGATGAACCAACCGTTACCATGTATTTCTGCGTTAACACCTCTCCGTTCTGTGGTAAAGAAGGTAAGTACGTGACTTCACGTCAAATTCTTGACCGCCTGAACAAAGAGCTGATTCATAACGTAGCATTACGTGTTGAAGAAACTGAAGATTCTGATGCGTTCCGCGTATCTGGCCGTGGTGAACTTCACCTGTCGGTTCTGATCGAAAACATGCGTCGCGAAGGTTTCGAACTGGCTGTATCTCGTCCTAAAGTTATCAACCGTGTTATCGACGGCCGCAATCAAGAACCATTTGAAAGCGTAACTTTGGATATCGAAGAGCAGCACCAGGGCTCTGTCATGCAAGCCATGGGTGAACGTAAAGGCGATGTGAAGGACATGGTTCCGGACGGCAAAGGTCGTATTCGTCTGGATTATATGATCCCAAGCCGTGGCCTGATTGGCTTCCGTACTGAATTCATGACCATGACTTCTGGTACTGGCCTGCTGTACTCCACATTCAGTCACTATGATGATGTGCGTCCAGGCGAGATCGGCCAACGTCAAAACGGCGTACTGATCTCTAACGGCCAGGGTAAAGCTGTTGCGTTCGCATTGTTCAAACTGCAAGACCGCGGCAAGCTGTTCATTGGTCATGGTACTGAAGTGTATGAAGGCCAAATCATCGGTATTCACTCACGTTCTAACGACCTGACTGTAAACTGCTTGACGGGTAAGCAACTGACCAACATGCGTGCATCGGGTACTGACGAAGCAACCACTCTGGTTCCTTTCCTGAAGAAAACTCTGGAACAGGCTCTGGAATTCATCGATGACGATGAATTGGTTGAAGTTACCCCGCAATCGATCCGTATCCGTAAGCGTCACTTGACGGAAAACGATCGTAAGCGTGCAGGTCGTGGTCCTAAAGAAGGTTAATTCTTCTTGGTTCTACTGATACTTAGGGCGCGAAAAGCGCCCTGAGTTCTCATCTTTCAAGCCGCAGATGTGTTGGCTGCTTTCGTTCACCCGAATCACTTACTCGAGTAAGCTCATCGGGTCTCTCTCTTTTGCCGCCTTCCTGCAACTTGAAATCTGTTTGTTATAATTACCTCCGGTAAAAATATTATTTTTCCTGACCGACCCCTCCTTTTTCCCCCTCTCTCTGTTCAGTTTTCTTTTTTCCCGTTACAGTAAAACTCACCATCTAATTGGGAGAGCGCCATGCTGTATATCTTTGATCTAGGGAATGTGATTGTTGATATCGACTTCAAACGCGTATTGGGTGTCTGGAGTAAATTAAGCAGTGTTCCGTTGGCAACACTGAGTGAGCGTTTTACGATGGGGGAGGTCTTCCAGCAGCATGAGCGCGGTGAAATCAGCGATGAGGATTTTGCCCGTCAGCTGAGTGACGAAATGGGGCTATCGTTGAGTTTTGAGCAGTTTGCAGAAGGTTGGCAGGCGGTATTTGTGGCTTTACGTCCTGAAGTTATCACGATCATGCAAAAGTTGCGGGCTGAAGGGCACCGAGTGGTTGTGCTGTCTAATACTAACCGCCTACATTGCAATTATTGGCCACAGCATTACCCCGAGGTTGCTGCTGCTGCGGATCATATGTATCTATCCCAAGATTTGGGGATGCGCAAACCTGAGGCCAGAATCTATCAACATGTACTGAGTGCGGAGAACATTCCGGCAGAGCAAACCGTGTTCTTTGATGATGTTGAGGCGAATATTGTTGCAGCCAGAATCGAGGGCATTACAGGTATCCACGTCACCGACCGAAAGGTTATTCCAGCTTATTTTTCCTGATAAGTTCTTACTCGAGGCATTAATGGGTTAGCCTTAAACATCACGCTAGCCCATAACCGAGCCTAAACACCGGTATTGACTGAGAGATAAACATGGCGAGTTCTCTACGTTTTCGCTTATCTGCATCTTTAAAACCCTACATTACGTTCGGGCGAATGCTTTACGCCCGAATAGATAAAGACGGGCTAACCATGCTGGCTGGGCATCTGGCGTATGTGTCATTGCTTTCTCTCGTGCCATTGGTCACGGTGATTTTTGCTCTGTTTGCGGCTTTTCCGATGTTTGCTGATATCAGCATAAAATTGAAAGCCTTTATATTCGCCAATTTTATGCCTGCCACTGGCGATATTATCCAAAACTATCTTGAGCAATTTGTTGCCAACTCAAATCGTATGACTGTGGTGGGCACCTGCGGCTTGATTGTGACAGCGCTGCTACTCATTTACTCCGTCGACAGTGTGCTCAACATTATCTGGCGCAGTAAGGTTCGCCGGTCACTGGTGTTTTCATTTGCTGTTTATTGGATGGTACTGACATTAGGGCCAATTCTTGTCGGGGCCAGTATGGTGATTAGCTCGTATCTACTGTCATTGCAATGGCTGGCCAATGCCCAGGTTGACAGCATGATCGATGAAACCCTGCGGCTATTTCCGTTGCTGATTTCCTGGGTTTCATTTTGGTTATTGTACAGTGTAGTGCCAACCGTTAGGGTGCCTGCCCGAGATGCAATTATCGGCGCATTGGTTGCCGCATTATTTTTCGAACTGGGTAAGAAAGGATTCACGATGTATATCACGCTGTTTCCGTCTTATCAGCTGATATACGGGGTGTTGGCTGTTATCCCCATTTTGTTTCTTTGGGTTTATTGGAGTTGGTGCATTGTGTTGTTGGGGGCGGAGATTACTGTCACCTTGGGTGAGTATCGCGCGCAACGCCTTCAGGCCATCACAGAGAAGACCCCGAGTCATAGTCAGGAGATGTAAGGCATTATGATTGCGTTGATTCAACGGGCGCTTAGCGCCAATGTCGTGGTTGATGGAGAAGTGGTGGGTGAGATTGGGCCTGGGTTGTTGATATTACTCGGTGTTGAACAAGAGGATACCGAGCAGAAAGCACAGCGCTTATGTGAAAAAGTACTGGGTTATCGGATTTTTAGTGATGAGAACGACAAAATGAATCTGAATGTCCAGCAAGTTGGGGGCAGCGTGCTGGTGGTTTCACAATTTACACTGGTTGCCGATACCCAAAAAGGGATGAGACCGAGCTTTTCACGTGGTGCAGTTCCTGCAGAAGCTGCACGGCTTTATGAGTATTTTGTTGCCCAGTGTAGTGAGCGTGGTGTAAAAACTGAAACGGGATTATTTGCAGCGGATATGAAAGTTAGCTTGGTCAACGATGGCCCAGTGACATTCTGGCTGCAAGTATAGATACAGGGATATCCCCCAAAGCTGAGGGTTATGACATACCCGTCATACTTCAAGCTGCATGTGCGTTGGCTGCTCTCGTTCACCCGAATCATTGACTAGTGTCAACTCATCGGGACTTACTCAATTGCCGCCTTCCTGCAACTCGAATTATTTAAGGTATAGATTTTATTGATAATTTTAAAGAGAGAATGCTGCTATGTATCACTTGCGTGTGCCCACAACAGAACAAGAACTTAAAGATTATTATCAATTCCGTTGGGAAATGTTACGCAAGCCGCTGCATCAACCGATAGGTTCTGAAAAAGATGCTTATGACGCAATGGCCCATCATCAAATGGTGGTGGATGAGCAGGGTAAACCTGTCGCTATTGGCCGTTTATATATAAATGCTGATAATGAGGCTGCTATTCGCTTTCTGGCGGTAGACCCGTCAGTCAGAGCAAAGGGGTTAGGGACGTTAGTTGCAATGACATTAGAGTCAGTCGCGCGTCAGGAAGGGGTAAAGCGGGTAGTGTGTAGCGCTCGTGAAGATGCAGTCGATTTCTTCTCAAAGCTTGGTTTTGTCAGTCAGGGGGAGATAACCGCCCCGCAGACCACGCCTGTTCGTCATTTTTTAATGATTAAGCCCATTGTGACCATGGATGATATTTTGCACCGCCCTGATTGGTGTGGTCAGTTGCAGCAAGCCTGGTACGACCATATTCCATTGAGCGAAAAAATGGGTGTGCGCATTAGTCAATATACTGGGCAGCGTTTTGTCACAACCATGCCGGAAGCGGGTAATCAGAATCCCCATCATACTTTATTTGCAGGCAGTCTTTTCTCATTGGCCACACTGACGGGCTGGGGCCTAATTTGGCTCTTACTGCGCGAGCGCCATTTAGGCGGCACCATTATTCTTGCTGATGCCCATATTCGCTACAGCGCCCCCGTTACCGGGCGACCAAGAGCAGTTGCAGAGTTAAGTTCGCTCAGTGGCGATTTGGATAGATTGGCTCGTGGTCGCCGGGCCAGAGTACAATTAGATGTAAATTTATTTGGTAATGAAGAGGCTGGCGCTGTATTTTCAGGTACTTATATGGTCCTTCCCGTTGATGCTGAGAGTGATAGAGTTAACTAACTTTCATCATGCCCGTTCATTAATAGCCAATGAGCGGGTAATTTTGGCCGTTATATATTATTTTCTTTAGTTGAAATAAAAATGATGATATATGCATTTCTAATTCCATAAGATTTCAGGTTTATTTCTTAAATTCTTTCCTAATATATCCTGTAGTAAATAGAGTAAATAATACACTAGACTACGCATGGGGATAGTTATTTAATTACTCGCCACCCAGCATTGATTTTTTAATTTTAATAAAATTTACAGGCTATACAATTAAATGATATTGATAGCCTTATAGATCAAGGAGAATTTAAATGAATAAAGACTGGCATAGACAAGAAATATTAGCTGCTATACGTAAAAGGAAAGGCTCACTTTCAGCATTATCAAGAGATAGTGGTTTATCCTCAGGAACACTGGCTAACGCATTAACTCGCCCATGGCCCAAGGGTGAAATGATTATCGCAGACGCGATAGGTATCACACCACAAGAAATATGGCCAAGTAGATTTATCGATTATCGTGGGTGCAGCATTATTAGAAGAATAAGGAAAGTCTAAAAAGGAGATAAATATAATGGAAGAATCACTTTTTAATTCACTTAAAATGCTAATAAGGTTTTGGGAGCACAGTTCTGAACCGTGGGGGGTAAAAGATAATCAATCAAGGTATGTTTATGCAAATAGTCGATTACATAGATTATTAGCTTTACCTGATAAATTTAGTATGGAAGGACGAACAGATGGTGAACTCCCTACTCCCATCGCTGAATTCGAACTTGAATTTCAGGATCATGACCGTAAAGTTAAACTATTACAAGATCGTATAACCTCAGTTGAAATACATGCATGGGATGGGCATTCATATTTTCAACCTTATTTTGTTGATAAATTTCCATTGATGGATGAGTACGGAGTCTCTCAAGGTGTCATTTGTCATGGTCGACCGGTAGAAGATATAATATTAACCCATCTAAATAAGATAAAAGTACCCACATCACTTATATTTACCCCGCCATCTGACCTGTTTTCAAAAAGAGAGTGGGAGGTGTTGTTTTATATTATACACTCATTATCAAGTATGGAAATTGCGAAAAAACTCCATTTATCTTCAAGGACGGTCGGTAACATCACACAGAAAATATATAATAAAATGGGCGTATCTAGTAGGCAGCAAATGGTGGATTATTGTTATGAGAATAAAATTAACAATTACATTCCACAGAGCTTTTTTGAGTACTCAGGATCCTTTCCGTTAATATAAGGATAAGTTAAATATAATAGGAGAATTTAATGGATGAAACCTTAAAGAACCAACTTGAAATATTGATAAGATTTTGGGAGCACAGTTCAGAACCTTGGGGGGCAAGAGATAATCAATCAAGATTTATTTATGCAAATCCCAGTTATCATAAATTACTTGCCTTACCTGATAAATACAGCCTTGAAGGAAGATTTGATGGAGAAGTTCCTTCACCAACCTCGGAGTTTCAAGATGCTTGGCAAGAGCATGATCGTAAAGTAGAGTTGTTACAGGATCGTATTACCAATATTGAAATACATGCATGGAATGGACGTGCCTATTTTCAGCCTTATTTCAGCGAAAAATACCCGTTAATAGATGAGAATGGTGTATCTCAGGGGGTTATTTTTCATGGTAAACCAGTAACTGAAATAGTGTTAACTCGTTTAAATAAAATAAAAGTCCCAACATCACTTATTTTCACCCCGCCATCTGATCTCTTTTCAAAAAGGGAATGGGAAGTCCTTTTTTATATTTTACATTCATTATCAAGTAAAGAAATTGCGAAAAAACTCCACTTATCACCCCGAACAGTTTGCAATATTATTCAAAATATTTACCGGAAGGCAGATGTCACTAATAAACAGCAGATAGTGGATTATTGCTATGAAAATCAGATCAATAATTATGTTCCTCAAAGTTTCTTCGAATATTCTAAGTCTTTTCCTCTTATGTAGAGGGATGACTTACGCCGATGACGTTAAAACTCCACGTCATCGGCGATTTGTGTTCAGAGTCATTGCTGACAAAGCTTGGAAGCACTGTTTATGTTCGCTTACTGCCCCGCTACGCCATGCACCTCGCCATGTTGCATCATTTGATTAACTTGCTGCCCGTGGCTGTCAGTGGCTTGTAGAGAGCCATTAATGGTGGGTTTCAATGGCTTATCTGCTGTCAGATTACCTGATATCCGTAATTTCAGATTACCAAGCCCTGATAGCGGTAAGGCTGGCCAGCCCCAGTTCTGTAAAAGGTTAAGGTCGACAGACTGACCTGTTAGCGCAAGGGATAACGCTCTGGTGGGGGATTGATCAATAGTGGCGGTGGCTTCCAGTAGCCCCTCTTTGGTGAACGCACTTAAATCACTAACCGTAATCTGCTGTTCATTGGCGCTCAGAGCCAATGATGGCCGGCGGACGTCGTTTTTATTAAAAGTCGCATTACCCGCATTTAGCATCAATGAGCCAGACCACACTCCCCACTGATGATTTTTGGCTAGCAGTAAACTCGTCCCAGCGGCATCCAGCGATGTAATTTGGAACGGGAAGTCCGGGCTGATATCAATCAATAAGTTACGGTTAGCACTCAACTTACTGACATAGACCTCAGACAACCAATTTGGCAGGGTTTGCTGCCATTGCTGTTTCCAGTCTACGGGGAGGGTATAAACCAGTGCTACCAGTGTTAGCTCATCGAGTTGTAGGCGGTGGCTATCACGTGCCCAGTTACCCTGAGTTCTTAACAGACCATCCTGCCAACGAGTGGATAACTGGTTAATTGCCACCCCAGCCGGTGACAATGTAAATGTTGCGATAGGGTCAATCAGATGAATATTACCTTTAATAATGTCACCGGCATTAAGGGATAATTCGCCTTCATCACTTTGCCAGTTACCTTGCTTAAAGGTGATATTTTTCAGTGTGAGATCTAAATCATTAAATGCCCAGCTGTTCCCTTCAACACGCGCATCAATTAAATCAAACCGCTTCAGTGTAATGGGCGGAAGTTGTAAAAAGGTATTCCAGACATCTTCTAATGTCGCGGGAGTTTGCAGACGGATATTACTCAAACGCAGGCGGTCGACCAGCCAACTTCCATCCGCCGATTGACTGGCATTCCCCGTCAGTTCCCCTTGCGCTATATCAGCCCCAAAATTACTCAAAGTCAGGGCGTTTTTCTGTATTGATCCTTGTAGATACAGTTTTTCAGCTGTGATGCCATTAATGGTCAAAGAGCCAGCACTAAACTGAAATTGAGCATTTTCACCCAAACTATTGCCGGGCAGTGGTTGCCAAGGGATCAAGCCGCCATTGACTTGCTGGCCTGTCACTTTCCACTCACCGGCCTTATTTTGCGGTTCAATAGTGGTCGTTAGCGCCATATTGGTCAGCCTCAAAGTATCGGCCTGCAACGGGAGCGGTGAGGTGCTGTTATTGAGTGCTAAGCTCCCATTTTGCAAATTAAGGCTGAGAAGATGACGAGGCTCGGTTAGTTGTCGCCAACTCAAACCAAATACCGCCTGCTGGGCAATAAGAAATGCGGGTTGATTAGCCTGGCCTAGCGTCACATCAGTAAAGCTGACTTGCCCAGGTTGGGACCATGAGTGATCTATTTTCCCCAGAGAGAGGCGATATTCGCTGTTATCACTCACCCAGCGGCTTAGCCAACCGGCAGCCCAATTGGTCTGAAGCAGTACATAGCACAGCACTATCGACAGCACTAGTAGCAATAATAACGTTAGCAGCACTTTCCCGAGAAATTTCATCCGGTATTTCCACGCCTGTCTGTATACGGAACTCTGTTTATGCCGCAAATTGTCCATTAGCTCAATAGACAATCAGTCATCGGAGCATAAAAAAATGGCCGGTGTCATTGACGACCGGCCATTTCAAAGACGTGTTAACGCAAAAATTATTTTTCTTGTGGGAAGAGTAAGTTAAGCACGATGGCAGTGATACCACCGGCTGCAATCCCGGAAGAAAGCAGGGTTTTGATCCAATCTGGTGCAAATTGCAGAATAAGTGGTTGCTGTGCCACACCCATCCCGACGGCTAATGACAACGCCATAATCATAATCGCGCGACGATTCAGGGTTTCGCGTGACACGATACGCACACCGGAAGCGGCAATGGTGCCGAACATCACGAGAGTTGCGCCACCCAGTACCGGCTCTGGAATATGTTGTACAAACCCAGCAACGGCCGGGAACAAGCCCAGTACAATCAGCATCAGTGCGACAACAAAACCGACATAGCGGCTGGCGACGCCGGTCAATTGAATAACCCCATTATTCTGGCCAAAGCAGGAGTTCGGGAAGGTATTGAACACAGCGGAAAGCATGGAGTTCAAACCATTCGCCAACACACCACCTTTTAAGCGCTTCATATACAGCGGGCCATGAACCGGTTGTTCTGATACATCCGAGGTCGCCGTGATATCCCCGATGGTCTCAAGTGAAGTCACCATGAAGATAAGCATTAATGGCACCAATAGGTTCCAGTCAAAAGATAAGCCATAGTACAGCGGCGTTGGGATAGTGATCAGTGCGGTGTCAACGACAGGGCGGCTTTCGGGCAGCATGCCCAGCGCCCACGCTAACAGATAACCCACCGCCATGGCGATAACCAGTGAGGCGACACGCAGATACGGGTTGCGCTGGCGGTTTAATAAGATAATGACCACGAGTACTGCGCCCGCCAACATGAGGTTTTTAGGTGAACCAAATGTATGGTCGCTCATCGCACCATAACCGCCACCAATAGATGTCAGCCCAACCTGAATCAATGACAGGCCGATAATCATCACCACAATACCGGATACCAGTGGGGTGATAATGCGCCGCGCCAGATGCAGGAAACGGGACAATATAATTTCAGTACAAGATGCGACCATCAAGGTACCGAACAGGGCTGCCATCATGGTCGGGATATCCGCGCCGCCATTTTTCAGTGCCAAACCACCCATAATCAGGGGAGAAACAAAATTAAAACTGGTGCCCTGAATGGATAACAGGCCAGAGCCAACCGGCCCCCAGGTTTTAATTTGCAGCAGAGATGCCAGACCAGAAGCAAACAGTGACATGCTAATAATACGTTGAGTATCTTCCGCTGGCAGCCCCAGCGCCTGACAAATCAACAGGCCGGGAGTGATTACCGCGACAAACATTGCCAATAAATGTTGGCATGCGGCAAACAGAGTTTGGGCGATCGGAGGGCGGTCTTCTAAACGATAAATGAGTTCGCTTGGGCGAGTTGCCTGCTGTGGTGTATCAAGTTCGGCGGATTGCGTAGACATGGAGTGGCATTCCCGGATCGGCAAAGAGGGCATTTTAATGATCCGCCTCACAAAAGCAATCGGTTGCGCTGCATTTTCTTAAATATTCTTCTCCGGTGCGAGTTCATATTTTTCTTTTACTAAACTTGTCATTAGACGGATTTTTTTTTCTAATCCTCTTCTTACTGTTTGGCGTTTATTAAGGAACTGTCTAACGTCATATTTTTATTCGATATTTTAATCGCATGGAGTACCAAGATGTTTCACTTCGATACCTATGGCACGCTAGTCGCGGCCTGTCTGGTTTTATTGTTAGGTCGAAAACTTGTACAAACTGTCCCTTTTCTAAAAAAGTACACCATTCCTGAACCGGTTGCAGGTGGTCTGCTGGTGGCTTTTATGATGCTGCTGATGCAAAAAACCCTCGGTTGGGAAATCAGTTTTGATATGTCGCTGAAAGATCCCTTGATGCTGGCATTCTTTGCAACAATTGGCCTGAATGCTAACTTGGCCAGTTTACGTGCCGGTGGCAAGACCTTGAGTGTGTTTGTCTTTGTGGTCGTCGGCCTGCTACTGATGCAGAACGCGATTGGTATTGCTCTCGCGAAACTGATGGGGTTGGACCCGCTAATGGGTTTATTAGCCGGTTCAATTACATTATCAGGTGGGCACGGCACGGGGGCGGCGTGGAGTAAAGTGTTTGTTGAGCGCTATGGCTTTGAAAATGCGACCGAAGTTGCAATGGCCTGCGCGACATTTGGTTTAGTTCTGGGTGGGTTGATTGGTGGCCCGGTGGCTCGCTATTTGGTAAAACACTCTTCCACTCCGGATGGTACCCCAGAGGATAGCGAAGTCCCTTCCGCTTTTGAAAAACCCTCTACTGGCCGCATGATAACCTCATTGGTATTGGTCGAAACCATCGCCATGATTGCGATTTGCCTCATGGTTGGCCAAGTGATTTCTGCCGGATTGCAGGGCACGATGTTTGAATTACCCACCTTTGTCTGCGTGTTATTCGTCGGAGTTATTCTCAGTAATTCATTGTCGGCAATCGGCTTCTATAAAGTGTTTGATCGCGCAGTCTCGGTGCTGGGTAATGTCAGTTTGTCACTGTTCCTGGCAATGGCTTTGATGAGTCTAAAACTGTGGGAGTTAGCGTCATTGGCATTGCCGATGTTGGTGATTTTGTCGGTACAGGCCCTGGCGATGGCGCTGTACGCTATCTTCGTCACTTATCGGTTGATGGGCAAAAACTATGATGCGGCGGTGTTAGCGGCGGGGCATTGTGGTTTCGGTTTAGGTGCAACACCGACCGCCATTGCCAATATGCAGGCCATTACTGACCGTTTCGGTCCATCACATTTAGCCTTTTTAGTGGTGCCAATGGTTGGTGCGTTCTTTATTGATATCGTAAATGTGATCGTGATTAAGCTATATCTGTTGTTGCCCATCTTCCCAGCAATTGTGGGGTAAATCTGTTGTAGAGTAATAGTTTAAGGGGTGGAAAGATCTGCCCCTTACTTATCAAGCGTTTGTATAACGCGTTCGCTCGGGTAGCCAGCGTTCTATCAATGCCTGTGCATGTTCGGGATATTGTTGATGTAGGTGACGCGCCACTCGCTGTACCTCTGGGATCATTGCCTGATCACGCAGCAAATCAGCCACTTTGAACTCGGCACTGCCCGTCTGACGTGTGCCTAACAGTTCGCCGGGGCCACGTATTTCCAAATCCCGCTGAGCAATAACAAAACCATCATTACTGTCGCGCAACACTTGCAAACGCATTTGAGCCGTTTTGCTCAGCGGCGTTTTATACAGCAGAACACAATGGGAGGCCACGGCACCACGGCCCACGCGGCCACGCAACTGGTGCAATTGCGCTAACCCTAACCGCTCCGGATTATCGATTATCATCAAACTGGCATTCGGAACATCAACCCCAACTTCAATCACCGTGGTAGCAACCAGTAACTGCAATTCACCTTGCTTAAAGGCTAACATAACTGCTTGTTTTTCTGGCCCTTTCATTCGGCCGTGAACTAAACCGACTTTAATTTCCGGCAAGGCGATTTTAAGCTCCTCGCAGGTGACTTCCGCAGCCTGAGCTTCCAACAGTTCAGATTCTTCAATCAAGGTACAGACCCAATAAGCCTGCCGCCCCTCTTCTAAACAGGCGTTTTTGACCCGTTGAATAACATCGCTGCGGCGAGTATCCGGGATTGCCACTGTCGTGACCGGAGTTCTACCCGGTGGCAGTTCGTCGATTACCGAAGTATCAAGATCAGCATAGGCCGTCATGGCCAATGTTCGGGGAATGGGTGTCGCGGTCATAATCAACTGGTGTGGGTGGAAGCCTTGCTCCTCGCCCTTTTCCCATAATGCGAGCCGCTGATGAACACCAAAACGATGCTGCTCATCAATAATAACCAGTGCTAATCCCGAGAATTGTACTTGTTCCTGAAACATGGCATGAGTCCCCACGACCATGGAGACTTGGCCGCTGGCCACTGCTTCTTGTTGCGCCAGGCGCGCTTTGCCTTTTTGTTTCCCGGCCAACCAGCCGACTTGTAACCCTAACGGCTCCAGCCATTGGCGGAAAGTATTGGCATGCTGTTCGGCCAGTAACTCAGTGGGGGCCATCAACGCGACCTGCTTACCGTGGGCAATAGCGCGCAGTGCGGCCAGGGCGGCAACCAGTGTTTTGCCAGAACCCACATCCCCTTGAATCAGCCGCATCATAGGGAAGTTATTCGTCATGTCTTGCTCGATTTCCGCCACGACCCGCTGCTGGGCATGAGTTGGCGTGAAGGGCAGTGCGGCAAGAAAACGTTGTTTAAGTTGTTCTTCGGGCAACAGTTTTTCTGGCAATAAGGGCAGCGCCCGATAGCTCTGTGCTCCCGCCCTGACGGCCAGCATGCTGAGGTTATGGGCGAGCAACTCTTCCATTATTAAGCGCCGCTGTGCGGGATGTTTGCCCTGCTCTAAATCAGCTAGTTGAATATCTGCTGGTGGACGATGCAAAGTATGAATAGCTTCTGGCAAGCTGATCAGCGAGCGGCTCAATTCAATCGGTAGCAATTCGGCAATAACACTGGAGTCCAGCATCGCCAGTGCTTGATCAATCAGTTTACGCAGTGTTGCCTGACGAATACCTTCCGTGGTGGGATAAACGGGGGTCAATGATTCCTGCAATTCAACGCCGATATTTTCGCCGTGCACCCGATATTCTGGATGAATGATTTCCGGGCCGGTATTACCCCGTTTAGCTTCACCATAGGCAATCACATGCTTGCCTGGAGATAAACTGTTTTTCATCGCGGCATTGAAGTTGAAAAAGCGCAGGGTGAGCACACCGCTACCATCGCTGATTTGGCAGGTCATCATGCGGCGGCGGCCAAAACTGATATCCGAACGGAGAACTTCACCCTCAACTGTGACTGAAAGGCCGGGCAACAGATCGCCAATTCGGTATAACCTGGTGCGATCCTCATAACGTAACGGAAGGTGAAGCAACAGATCTTGAATGGTTTCCAGCCCCATCTTCGCCAGCTTTCCAGCCTGACTTGCGCCAACACCGGAAAGTGTACTGAGGGGTACGGCATCCAGTAGGCGGCCTTTCATTTAAGACTCCGTGGATTGCATGGCAGACCACCATTGCGCATCGGCAATAACCTGACCCTGCTCATCAATGTGGGGTTGAGGAAGCCCTTTGCGTTTAGCCACTTGCGCCAGTACCGGGTAGCCACCTTCAAATAATAGCCGCTGTTGCTCATCTTCAGATAAAACACTCTGTGTTCGCTGATACATACCGGCATTTTGCCGCTGCCGCTGCGCTTCATATAAAATTAGCGCCGAAGCGACTGATACATTCAGTGATTGCACCATCCCGATCATCGGAATAATGATATCTTTATCAGCCATTGCCAACGCTTCTTTAGATATCCCCGTTTTTTCCTGCCCCATTAAAATACAGGTGGGACGAGTATAATCAATCTCACGGAAATCTACTGCTTTCTCAGAGAGATGAGTCGCGAGTATTTGCATACCTTGCGACTTCAGATGCGTAATGGCATCCGTAATATGAGAGTGTGTTTTAACCTGAACCCAGCTGTTGCTACCAGCCGCCGAAGAGAGCCGCGTGTACATTGCAGGGGTAGGCCAAATCGCATGAATCTGATGAATACCGACGGCATCAGCAGTGCGAATAATCGCGGATACATTATGAGGTTTATGTACTTCTTCCAGGCAAACCGTTAAGTCTGGCTGCCTGGTTGCAAGCATTTCACAAATCCGCGCATAGCGTTGAGGATTCATCGGCGTTAATTACGGTTACGGCTGACTTTGACCACATCTGGCATGATACGAATTTTACGCATAATGTTAGCCAGATGGACTCGGTCACGCGTAGTCAGGCGAATAAAGGCGCTGTATACCCGACCATCTTTCTCTTCAGTATTCAGGCTTTGAATATTAGATTCCGCCGCATTAATCGCTGCGGTCAGATTCGCCAAGGCACCTTGCTGGTTGAACATATCGACTTTTATTTCAGCAATAAACTCTTGCTCAGTCTCTTGGTCCCATTCAACCGCCATAAACTTCTCTGGCTCTTTCTGGTAGCCACGAATGTTACGGCAGGATTCATGATGGATAACCAAGCCTTTGCCCGGGCTGATATGGGCAATAATAGGGTCACCCGGAATTGGACGGCAGCACTTGGCAAAGGTAATCAGGACGCCATCGGCGCCTTTGATGGCCAAGTTGCGTGTACCTGAAGTCGCCAGCGTGGAGGGGTCACCCAATAGGTTTTTAGCTACCACCACACTCATTGCATTACCCAAGCCAATTTCCGCCAGCAAATCATCCAGCGTCGCCAGCTTCATGCGATCCAGCTCATGTTTGATATTTTCTTCAGGAATATCAGACAGTTTTCGACCATTCCCTAAAGCATGATTCAGTAATCGGCGGCCAAGGCTTACCGACTCATCACGTTTCAGGTTTTTCAGCAATTGACGAATTT
>NZ_JBLWEX010000195.1:0-15157 GCF_048323875.1 Yersinia sp. LJYL362 | reverse complement strand
AAATTCGTCAATTGCTGAAAAACCTGAAACGTGATGAGTCGGTAAGCCTTGGCCGCCGATTACTGAATCATGCTTTAGGGAATGGTCGAAAACTGTCTGATATTCCTGAAGAAAATATCAAACATGAACTGGATCGCATGAAGCTGGCGACGCTGGATGATTTGCTGGCGGAAATTGGCTTGGGTAATGCAATGAGTGTGGTGGTGGCTAAAAACCTGCTAGGTGACCCATCCACACTGGCAACTTCTGGCACACGTAATCTGGCAATTAAAGGTGCCGATGGTGTCCTGATTACCTTTGCCAAGTGCTGCCGTCCTATTCCGGGTGACCCCATTATTGCCCATATCAGTCCGGGTAAAGGCTTGGTTATCCATCATGAAT
Organism: Yersinia sp. LJYL362; assembly: GCF_048323875.1. Classification (NCBI taxonomy): domain Bacteria; kingdom Pseudomonadati; phylum Pseudomonadota; class Gammaproteobacteria; order Enterobacterales; family Yersiniaceae; genus Yersinia; species Yersinia sp. LJYL362. Next base: position 14,776 of record NZ_JBLWEX010000195.1, on the reverse strand, counting down.
CCTGCCGTAATATCCGTGGCTACCAGAAAGAGCCTGAGAAGTTTATGGCGGTTGAATGGGATCAAGAGACTGAGCAAGAGTTTATTGCTGAAATAAAAGTCGATATGTTTAACCAGCAAGGTGCCCTGGCAAATCTGACCGCTGCGATTAATGCGGCGGAATCTAATATTCAAAGCCTGAATACTGAAGAGAAAGATGGCCGGGTATACAGCGCCTTTATTCGCCTGACTACTCGTGACCGAGTCCATCTGGCTAACATTATGCGTAAAATTCGTATCATGCCAGATGTGGTCAAAGTCAGCCGTAACCGTAATTAACGCCTATGAATCCTCAACGCTATGCGCGGATTTGTGAAATGCTTGCGACCAGGCAGCCGGACTTAACGGTTTGCCTGGAAGAAGTACATAAACCTCATAATGTATCCGCGATTATTCGCACTGCTGATGCCGTCGGTATTCATCAGATTCATGCGATTTGGCCTACCCCTGCAATGTACACTCGGCTCTCTTCGGCTGCCGGTAGCAACAGTTGGGTTCAGGTAAAAACACACTCTCATATTACCGATGCCATTACTCATCTGAAGTCGCAGGGTATGCAAATACTCGCGACTCATCTGTCTGATAAAGCAGTAGATTTCCGTGAAATTGATTATACCCGCCCAACCTGTATTTTAATGGGGCAGGAAAAAACTGGTATATCTAAAGAAGCCTTGGCCATGGCAGATAAAGACATCATTATTCCGATGATCGGAATGGTGCAATCACTGAATGTATCAGTCGCTTCAGCGCTAATTTTATATGAAGCGCAGCGCCAACGGCAGAATGCCGGTATGTATCAGCGAACTCAGAGTCTTTTGTCAGAAGATGAGCAACAGCGGCTATTATTTGAAGGTGGCTACCCGGTGCTGGCGCAAGTGGCTAAACGTAAAGGGCTTCCTCAGCCTTATATTGATGAGCAGGGTCAGGTTATTGCCGATACGCAATGGTGGTCTGCCATGCAATCCACGGAGTCTTAAATGAGAGGCCGCCTACTGGATGCCGTACCCCTCAGTACACTTTCCGGTGTTGGCGCAAGTCAGGCTGGAAAGCTGGCGAAGATGGGGCTGGAAACCATTCAAGATCTGTTGCTTCACCTTCCGTTACGCTATGAGGATCGCACCAGGTTATACCGAATTGGCGATCTGTTGCCCGGACTGTCGGTCACTGTTGAAGGTGAAGTTCTCCGTTCAGATATCAGTTTTGGCCGCCGCCGTATGATGACCTGCCAAATCAGCGATGGTAGCGGTGTGCTTACCCTGCGCTTTTTCAACTTCAATGCCGCGATGAAAAATAGCTTATCTCCAGGCAAGCATGTGATTGCCTATGGTGAAGCTAAACGGGGTAATACCGGCCCAGAAATCATTCATCCAGAATATCGGGTGCATGGCGAAAATATTGGTGTTGAATTGCAGGAGTCATTGACCCCCGTTTACCCCACCACGGAAGGCATTCGTCAGGCAACGCTGCGTAAACTGATTGATCAAGCACTGGCGATGCTGGACTCCAGTGTTATTGCCGAATTGCTACCGATTGAATTAAGCCGCTCGCTGATCAGCTTGCCAGAAGCTATTCATACTTTGCATCGTCCACCAGCAGATATTCAACTAGCTGATTTAGAGCAGGGCAAACATCCCGCACAGCGGCGCTTAATAATGGAAGAATTGCTAGCCCATAACCTCAGCATGCTGGCAGTCAGAGCGGGAGCGCAGAGCTATCGGGCGCTACCACTGTTACCCGAAGAACAACTTAAACGACGTTTTCTTGCGGCATTGCCCTTCACGCCAACCCATGCCCAGCAGCGGGTCGTGGCGGAAATCGAACAAGATATGACGCATAACTTCCCTATGATGCGGCTGATTCAAGGGGATGTGGGTTCTGGCAAAACACTGGTTGCCGCACTGGCTGCTCTGCGCGCTATTGCGCACGGTAAGCAGGTTGCATTGATGGCGCCGACTGAATTACTGGCTGAACAACATGCGAATACTTTCCGCCAGTGGCTGGAGCCTTTAGGTTTGGAAGTTGGCTGGTTGGCTGGGAAACAAAAAGGCAAGGCGCGCCTGGCACAACAAGAAGCTGTCGCTAGCGGCCAAGTCTCTATGGTCGTGGGGACTCACGCCATGTTTCAGGAACAAGTACAATTCTCTGGATTAGCTCTCGTTATTATTGATGAGCAGCATCGTTTTGGTGTTCATCAGCGGCTCGCGTTATGGGAAAAGGGCGAGGAGCAAGGCTTCCATCCGCACCAGTTGATTATGACCGCAACGCCAATTCCCCGAACATTGGCCATGACTGCCTACGCAGACCTTGATACCTCAGTAATCGACGAACTGCCACCGGGTAGAACTCCGGTCACGACAGTGGCAATTCCGGATACCCGCCGCAGTGATGTTATTCAACGGGTCAAAAATGCCTGTTTAGAAGAGGGGCGGCAAGCTTATTGGGTTTGTACCTTAATTGAAGAATCTGAACTGTTAGAAGCTCAGGCTGCTGAAGTCACCTGCGAAGAGCTGAAAATCGCCTTGCCGGAGATTAAAGTCGGTTTGGTTCATGGACGGATGAAAGGGCCAGAAAAACAGGCTGTTATGTTGGCCTTTAAGCAAGGTGAATTGCAATTACTGGTTGCCACCACAGTCATTGAAGTTGGGGTTGATGTTCCAAATGCCAGTTTGATGATTATCGATAACCCAGAGCGATTAGGATTAGCGCAATTACATCAGTTACGTGGCCGTGTTGGCCGTGGTGCTGTCGCTTCACACTGTGTTTTGCTGTATAAAACGCCGCTGAGCAAAACAGCTCAAATGCGTTTGCAAGTGTTGCGCGACAGTAATGATGGTTTTGTTATTGCTCAGCGGGATTTGGAAATACGTGGCCCCGGCGAGCTCTTAGGCACACGTCAGACCGGCAGTGCCGAGTTTAAAGTGGCTGATTTACTGCGTGATCAGGCAATGATCCCAGAAGTACAACGAGTGGCTCGCCACCTACATCAACAATATCCCGAACATGCGCAGGCATTGATTGAACGCTGGCTACCAGAGCGAACGCGTTATACAAATGCTTGATGAATAAAGGGCGGATAAAACCGCCCCTTAATACTATCAACTTACAACAGAATTACCTTACAACAGAATTATCCCACTATTGCTGGGAAGATTGGCAGTAACAGATATAGCTTAATCACGATCACATTGACGATATCAATAAAGAACGCACCAACCATTGGTACCACCAGGAAGGCTAAATGCGATGGGCCGAAACGGTCAGTAATGGCCTGCATATTGGCAATAGCCGTCGGTGTCGCGCCTAAACCGAAACCACAATGCCCCGCCGCTAACACTGCCGCATCATAGTTTTTGCCCATCAACCGATAAGTAACGAAGATAGCGTACAGTGCCATCGCCAATGCCTGTACCGACAGAATCACCAACATCGGCAATGCCAATGACGCCAACTCCCACAGCTTTAAACTCATCAAAGCCATTGCCAGGAACAGTGACAAACTGACGTTACCCAGCACCGAGACTGCGCGATCAAACACTTTATAGAAGCCAATTGCCGATAGCGAGTTACTGAGAATAACCCCGACGAATAACACACAGACAAAGGTCGGTAATTCAAACATCGTGCCCTGCAACCCAGCAGAAATCACTTGGCCAAGCATGAGGCAAATTGCGATCATGGCGATAGTTTCGGTCAACACCAATGAGGTGATCATGCGGCCAGCAGAGGGTTTTTCAAAAGCGGAAGGGACTTCGCTATCCTCTGGGGTACCATCTGGTGTGGAAGAGTGTTTTACTAAATAGCGAGCCACCGGGCCGCCAATCAACCCGCCCAGTACCAGACCAAATGTTGCGCAGGCCATAGCCACTTCGGTTGCATTTTCAAAGCCATAGCGCTCAACAAACACTTTACTCCACGCCGCCCCCGTGCCGTGCCCACCTGATAATGTAATTGAACCGGCTAATAAACCCATTAGCGGGTCTAACCCCATCAGTTTCGCGAGAGCAATACCAATCGCGTTCTGCATCAGTAGCAGGCCGACGACCACAAAAACAAATACACTCAAGGCCTTGCCGCCGGCACGTAAACTGGCCAGGTTGGCATTCAAGCCGATGGTTGCAAAGAATGCCAGCATCAAGGGATCTTTCAGCGACATATCAAAACTGATTTCCCAACCGAGGGTCTTTTGCATCAGCAGCATCATAAAAGCCACCAGCAGACCACCTGCAACCGGTTCAGGAATGGTGTACTTTTTTAGAAAAGGGACAGTTTGTACCAGTTTTCGGCCTAACAATAAAACCAAACAGGCCGCGACTAGCGTGCCATAGGTATCGAGATGAAACATCTTGGTACTCCATGCGATTGAAATATCGAATAAAAATATGACGTTAGACAGTTCCTTAATAAACGCCAAAGCAGTAAGAGGAGGGATTAGAAAAAAAAATGCCCCTAATTACAAGTTTAGTAAAAGAAAAACATGAACAAGCATGGGTATAAATATTTAAAAAAATGCAGCGCAACCGATTGCTTTTGTGAAGCGGATCATTAAAATGCCCTCTTTGCCGATCCGGGAATGCCACTCCATGTCTACGCAATCCGCCGAACTTGATACACCACAGCAGGCAACCACTCGCCCCAGCGAATTAATTTATCGTTTAGAAGACCGCCCTCCACTCGCGCAAACACTGTTTGCCGCATGCCAACATCTATTGGCTATGTTTGTCGCGGTAATCACCCCAGGCTTACTGATTTGTCAGGCGCTAGGGCTACCAGCAGAAGATACTCAACGTATTATTAGCATGTCACTGTTTGCTTCTGGTCTGGCATCTCTGCTGCAAATTAAAACCTGGGGGCCGGTTGGCTCTGGCCTGTTATCCATTCAAGGCACCAGTTTTAACTTTGTTTCTCCACTGATTATGGGCGGTTTGGCACTGAAAAATGGCGGAGCGGATATCCCAACCATGATGGCAGCCCTGTTCGGTACCTTGATGGTCGCATCTTGTACTGAAATTATATTGTCCCGTTTCCTGCATCTGGCGCGGCGCATTATCACCCCACTGGTATCCGGTATTGTGGTGATGATTATCGGCCTGTCATTGATTCAGGTTGGGCTGACATCTATTGGTGGCGGTTATGGTGCGATGAGCGACCATACATTTGGTTCACCTAAAAACCTCATGTTGGCGGGCGCAGTACTCGTGGTCATTATCTTATTAAACCGCCAGCGCAACCCGTATCTACGTGTCGCCTCACTGGTTATCGCCATGGCTGTGGGCTATCTGTTAGCGTGGACGCTGGGTATGCTGCCCGAAAGCCGCCCTGTCGTTGACACCGCACTGATCACCATCCCGACGCCGCTATACTATGGCTTATCTTTTGACTGGAACCTGCTGGTGCCATTAATGCTTATCTTCATGGTGACCTCACTTGAGACCATCGGGGATATTACGGCGACCTCGGATGTATCAGAGCAACCCGTTCATGGCCCGCTGTATATGAAGCGCTTAAAAGGTGGTGTTTTGGCGAATGGTTTGAACTCCATGCTATCAGCCGTGTTCAATACCTTCCCTAACTCCTGCTTCGGCCAAAATAATGGGGTTATCCAATTAACCGGTGTTGCCAGCCGCTATGTGGGTTTTGTTGTCGCACTGATGCTGATTGTACTGGGCCTGTTCCCAGCCGTCGCAGGGTTCGTACAACATATCCCAGAGCCTGTGCTGGGTGGTGCCACTCTGGTGATGTTCGGAACAATTGCCGCTTCCGGTGTGCGTATTGTGTCACGCGAAACCCTTAATCGTCGCGCGATTATGATTATGGCGTTGTCATTAGCGGTCGGGATGGGTGTGGCGCAGCAACCACTGATTCTGCAATTTGCACCAGATTGGATCAAAACCCTGCTTTCTTCCGGGATTGCTGCCGGTGGTATTACTGCCATCGTACTTAACCTCATCTTCCCACAAGAAAAATAATCTTTGCGTTAACACGTCGTTGAAATGGCCGGTCGTAAATGACACCGGCCATTTTTTTATGCTGCGATAACTGATTGTCTATTGAGCTAATGGACGATTTGCGGCATAAACAGAGTTCCGTATACAGACAGGCGTGGAAATACCGGATGAAATTTCTCGGGAAAGTGCTGCTAACGTTATTACTGCTACTAGTGCTGTCGATAGTGCTGTGCTATGTACTGCTTCAGACCAGTTGGGCTGCCGGTTGGCTAAGCCGCTGGGTGAGTGATAACAGCGAATATCGCCTCTCTCTGGGGAAAATAGATCACTCATGGTCCCAACCTGGGCAAGTCAGCTTTACTGATGTCACACTAGGACGGGCCAAGCAACCCGCGTTTCTTATTGCCCAGCAGGCCGTATTGGGTCTGAGTTGGCGGCAACTGACTGAGCCTCGTCATTTTCTCAGCCTTAATTTGCAAAATGGGAGCTTAACGCTCAATAACAGCACCTCACCGTTACCCTTGCAGGCTGATACTTTGAGGCTGACCAATATGGCGCTGAATACCACTATTGAACCGCAAAATAAGGCAGACCAGTGGAAAGTGACAGGTCAGCAAGTCACTGGTGGATTGATCCCTTGGCAGCCACTGCCCGGTAATAGCCTGGGTGAAAATGCTCAATTTCAGTTTAGTGCTGGATCTTTGACTATTAATGGCATCACAGCCGAAAAACTTTATCTACAAGGCTCAATACAGAAAAATACCCTGACTTTGAGTAATTTTGGGGCTGATATTGCGCAAGGGGAACTGACTGGGAATGCCAGTCAATCAGCTGACGGAAGTTGGCTGGTCGACCGCCTGCGCTTGAGTAATATCCGTCTACAAACTCCCGCGTCATTAGAAGATGTCTGGAATACATTTTTACAGCTCCCTCCTATCACACTAAAACGATTTGATTTAATTGATGCGCGTGTTGAAGGGAAAAACTGGGCATTTAATGATTTAGATCTCACGCTGAAAAATATCACGTTTAAGCAAGGCGACTGGCAAAGTGACGAAGGCGAATTATCCCTTAATGCTGGTGACATTATTAAAGGTAATATTCATCTGATTGACCCAATCGCGACATTTACATTGTCAACGCCTGGGGTGGCAATCAATCAGTTCTCCACTCGTTGGCTGGATGGTCTGTTAAGAACTCAAGGTAACTGGCTGCGTGATAGCCACCGCCTACAACTCGATGAGCTAACACTGGTGGCACTGGTTTATACTCTACCCACAGACTGGAAGCAGCAATGGCAACAAACTCTGCCAAATTGGTTGTCTGAGGTCTATATCAGTAAGTTGAATGCTAACCGTAACTTATTGATTGATATCAGCCCGGACTTCCCGTTCCAAATTACGTCGCTGGATGCTGCGGGGACTAATTTGCTGCTGGCTAAAAATCACCAATGGGGAATGTGGTCCGGCTCATTGATGCTAAATGCTGGGAATGCGACTTTTAATAAAAATGATGTCCGTCGCCCATCATTGGCTCTGAGCGCCAATGAACAGCAGATTACGGTTAGTGATTTAAGTGCGTTCACCAAAGAGGGGTTACTGGAAGCCACCGCTACTATTGATCAAACACCTGGCAGAGCGTTATCCCTTGCGCTGACAGGCCGATCTGTCGACCTTAATATCTTACAAAACTGGGGCTGGCCAGCCTTACCGTTACAAGGGCTTGGTAATCTGAAATTACGGATATCAGGTAATCTGACAGCAGATAAGCCATTGAAACCCACCATTAATGGCTCTCTACAAGCCACTGACAGCCACGGGCAGCAAGTTAATCAAACTATGCAAAACGGCGAGGTGCATGGCGTAGCGGGGCAGTAAGCGAACATAAACAGTGCTTCCAAGCTTTGTTAGCAATGACTCTGAACACAAACCGCCGATCACGTGAAATAGAACGTAATCGGCGTAAAGAGACGTCTATATAAGGGGGAAAGACTTAGAATATTCGAAGAAACTTTGAGGAACATAATTACTAATTTTATTTTCATAGTAATAGTCCACTATTTGCCGCTTGCTGGAGACACCGGCTTTTCTGTAGATGTTTTGAATAATATTGCTGATTGATCTAGGTGATAAGTGAAGTTTTCTGGCGATATCTTTACTTGAGAATGAGTGCAAAGTATAAAATAACACTTCCCATTCTCTTTTGGTGAATAAATCTGATGGTGGAGTGAATATAAGTGATGTAGGTATTGTTATCTTAGTTAGACGAGACAGAATGATATCCTCCACTGGTCTTACATGGAAAATAATACCCTGAGACACCCCATTTTCATCTATTAACGGATATTTATCACAAAAATTAGGTTTTAAATATGAAAGCCCATCCCACTCATGTATTTCAACTGAAGTTATCCGCTCCTGCGATAACTCTACCTTACGGTCATGGGCCTGAAACTCCATTTGAAACGCGGCTGTTGGTGAAGGTAATTCGCTATCTAATCGCCCTTCCAAATTATATTTTTCTGATAATCCCAATAATTTATGATGTCGAGCATTTGAATAAATAAATCTTGACTGATTATCTCTTATTCCCCAAGGCTCTGAACTGCGCTCCCAAAATCTTATCATTATTTCCAGTTGGTTCTTCAGCACGTTATCCATATTATATTTTCCTGTTACATTGATATTATCCTTCCATTAATGGGAATGAACCTGAGTATTCGAAGAAGCTCTGAGGAACATAGTTAATGATCTTATTTTCATAACAATAATCCACCATCTGTTGTCGCCTGGAAACAACAGCCTTCTTATATATTTTCTGTGTGATATTATCGACTTTTCTGGAGGATAAATAGAGTTTCTTCGCAATCTCTGTACTTGAGAATGAATGCAGGATATAAAATAACACCTCCCACTCTCTTTTTGAAAACAAATCTGATGGCGGAGTTAAAATGAGTGATATAGGTATTTTTATCTTATTTAAATATGTTAATACTACATCCTCTACTGGTCTACCATGACAAATAACACCTTGAGACACCCCGTTTTCATCCATAAGTGGATACTTATCAACAAAATAAGGCTGATAGTATGAACGCCCATCCCATGCATGTATTTCAACCGAGGTTATACGATCTTGCAGTAGCTTAACCTTACGGTCATGCTCCTGATATTCAGGTTGGAATTCTGATATTGGGGTAGGAAGCTCACCATCTGTTCGTCCTTCCATATTAAACTTATCAGGTAAAGCTAATAGCCTATGTAATCTATTATTTGCATAAACATATCTTGATTGATTATCTTTTACCCCCCAAGGTTCAGAGCTATTTTCCCAGAATCTTATGAGTAATTGAAGTGAATTGAATAGTGATGCTTCCATTGTACCTCCTATTTAAACTTTCCTTATTCTTCTAATAATGCTACATCCACGATAATCGATAAATCTACTTGGCCATATTTCTTGTGGCGTAATCCCGATCGCTTCTGCGATGATCATTTCACCCTTGGGCCACGGACGTGTTAATGCATTAGCCAGTGTTCCTGAAGATAGACCACTGTCTCTTGATAATGCTGAAAGTGAACCTTTCCTTTTACGTATAGCAGCTAATATTTCTTGTCTATGCCAATCTTTATTCATTTAAATTCTCCTTATTTATAAGGTTACAAATATCATTCAATTAAATTGTATAATCTAAAAATTAAACTCCCATACTAATATTAAACAATATATTACTCGTTAATATTCTAAAATTAACATTGGCGGTGAGTGATTAAATAACTATTCCCGCATATAGTCCAGTGTATTATTTACTCTATTTACTGCTTTATATATTGGGAAAGAATTTAAGAAATAAATCTGAAACATTATAGAATACATATATCATCGTATTTATATTAACTAAAGAAAGGAATATATAATTCACCAAACTACCCGCTCATGGGTTATTAATGAACGGGCATAATAAAAATTAGTTAACCCCATCACTGTCAACATCGACGGGTAGGACCATATATGTTCCTGAAAACACCGCACCGGCCTCTTCATTACCAAATAAATTTACATCCAGCTGTACTCTGGCACGACGGCCACGGGCCAATCTATCCAAATCGCCACTGAGCGAACTTAACTCTGCCACTGCTCTTGGCCGCCCGGTAACAGGTGCACTGTAGCGAATATGGGCATCAGCAAGAATAATAGTGCCTCCTAAATGGCGCTCGCGCAGTAATAGCCAAATCAAGCCCCAGCCCGTCAGGGTCGCCAATGAGAAAAGACTGCCAGCAAATAAGGTATGGTGTGGATTCTGATTACCGGCTTCCGGCATGGTTGTGACAAAGCGCTGGCCAGTATATTGACTAATGCGCACACCCATTTTTTCGCTCAATGGAATATGGTCGTACCAGGCTTGCTGCAACTGACCACACCAATCAGGGCGGTGCAAAATATCATCCATGGTCACAACCGGCTTAATCATTAAGAAATGACGAACAGGCGTGGTTTGCGGGGCGGTTATCTCTCCCTGACTGACGAAACCTAACTTGGCAAAGAAATCGACAGCATCTTCACGGGCGCTACACACCACCCGCTTTACCCCTTCCTGACGCGCCACTGACTCTAATGTCATTGCAACTAACGTCCCTAACCCCTTTGATCTCACTGATGGGTCTACCGCCAGAAAGCGAATAGCAGCCTCGTTATCGGCATTGATATATAAGCGGCCAATAGCAACAGGTTTACCCTGCTCATCCACCACCATTTGGTGATGGGCCATTGCGTCATAAGCATCTTTTTCAGAACCTATCGGTTGATGTAGCGGCTTGCGTAACATTTCCCAACGAAATTGATAATAATCTTTAAGTTCTTGTTCTGTTGTGGGCACACGCAAGTGATACATAGGAGCATTCTCTCGTTAAAATTATTAATAAAATCTGTGGCATAATCCTCAATCTTGAACAAAGTCCTGTCTCTAAACTTGTAACCAGAACGTCACTGGGCCGTCGTTTACCAGGCTAACTTTCATATCCGCTGCAAATAATCCCGTTTCCGTTTTTACACCATGCTCGTGACACTGGGCAACAAAATACTGATAAAGCCTGTCAGCTTCTGCTGGAACTGCTCCACGAGAAAAACTAGGTCTCATGCCCTTTTGGGTATCGGCAACCAGTGTAAATTGTGAAACCACCAGCACACTGCCCCCAGCTTGCTGAACATTCAGGTTCATTTTGCCGTTCTCATCACTAAAAACCCGGTAACCCAGTACCTTTTCACATAAGCGCTGTGCTTTTTGCTCGGTATCCTGCTGTTCAACACCGAGTAATATCAGTAACCCTGGTCCTATCTCGCCCACCACTTCCCCATCAACCACGACATTGGCGCTAAGCGCCCGTTGAATCAACGCAATCATAATGCCTTACATCTCCTGACTTTGACCCGGGTTCTTCTCTGTGATGGCCTGATGGCGTTGCGTGCGATACTCACCCAAGGTGACCGTAATCTCTGCTCCCAACAACACAATGCACCAACTCCAATAAACCCAAAGAAATAAAATTGGGATAACGGCCAGTACCCCGTAAATCAGCTGATAAGACGGAAACAGAGTGATATACATCGTGAATCCTTTCTTACCCAACTCAAAAAATAATGCGGCAACCAGCGCGCCGATAACGGCATCTCGTGCCGGCACCCTAACGGTTGGCACCACACTGTACAATAACCAAAATGAAACCCAGGAAATCAGCAACGGAAATAGCCGCAATGTTTCATCTATCATGCTGTCTACCTGGGCATTTGCCAGCCATTGCAATGACAGTAGATACGAGCTGATCACCATACTGGCCCCGACAAGAATTGGCCCTAATGTCAGTACCATCCAATAAACGGCAAATGAAAACACCAGTGACCGGTGAACCTTACTGCGCCAGATAATGTTGAGCACACTGTCGACGGAATAAATTAACAACAGCGCTGTCACAATCAAACCGCAGGTGCCCACCACGGTCATGCGGTTTGAGTTGGCAACAAATTGCTCAAGATAGTTTTGGATGATATCGCCAGTTGCAGGCATAAAATTGGCAAATATGAAGGCTTTCAATTTTATACTGATGTCAGCAAACATCGGAAAAGCTGCAAACAGAGCAAAAATCACCGTGACCAATGGCACAAGAGAAAGTAATGACACATACGCCAGATGCCCAGCCAGCATGGTTAAACCGTCTTTATCTATTCGGGTGTAAAGCATTCGCCCGAACGTAATGTAGGGTTTTAAAGATGCAGATAAGCGAAAACGCAGAAAACTCGCCATGTTTATCTCTCAATCAATACCGGTGTTTAGGCTATGGGCTAGCGTGATGTTTAAGGCTAACCCATTAACGCCTTGAGCAAGAACTTATCAGGAAAAATAAGCTGGAATAACCTTTCGGTCGGTGACGTGGATACCAGTAATGCCCTCGATTCTGGCAGCAACAATATTCGCCTCAACATCATCAAAGAACACTGCTTGTTCTGCCGGAATGTTCTCTGCACTCAGCACATGCTGATAGATTCTGGCTTCAGGTTTGCGCATTCCCAAATCTTGCGACAGATACATATGATCCGCAGCAGCAGCAACTTCGGGATAATGCTGTGGCCAATAATTGCAATGTAGGCGGTTAGTATTAGATAGCACCACCACTCGGTGCCCTTCGGCCCGCAACTTTTGCATGATCGAGATGACTTCGGGGCGTAAAGCCACAAACACCGCCTGCCAACCTTCGGCAAACTGTTCGAAACTCAACGATAGCCCCATTTCGTCACTTAGCTGACGGGCAAAATCCTCATCGCTGATTTCACCGCGCTCATGCTGCTGGAAGACCTCTCCCATCGTAAAGCGCTCACTCAGTGTAGCCAACGGAACACTGCTTAATTTACTCCAGACACCCAATACGCGTTTGAAGTCGATATCAACAATCACATTCCCTAGATCAAAGATATACAGCATGGCGCTCTCCCAATTAGATGGTGAGTTTTACTGTAACGGGAAAAAAGAAAACTGAACAGAGTGAGGGAGAAAAAGGAGGGGTCGGTCAGGAAAAATAATATTTTTTGCCGTAAATCAATATAGCAAACAGATTTCAAATTGCAGGAAGGTGGCAAAGGATAGAACTCAGGGCGCTTTTCGCGCCCTAAGTATCAATGGAACCAAGAAGAATTAATCTTCTTTAGGACCACGACCTGCACGCTTACGATCGTTTTCCGTCAGGTGACGCTTACGGATACGGATAGATAGCGGGGTCACTTCAACCAATTCATCGTCATCGATGAATTCCAGAGCCTGTTCCAGAGTTTTCTTCAGGAAAGGAACCAGAGTGGTTGCTTCGTCAGTACCCGATGCACGCATGTTGGTCAGTTGCTTACCGGTCAGGCAGTTTACAGTCAGGTCATTAGAACGTGAGTGAATACCGATGATTTGGCCTTCATACACTTCTGTACCATGACCGATGAACAGCTTGCCGCGGTCTTGCAGTTTGAACAATGCGAACGCAACAGCTTTACCCTGACCGTTAGAGATCAGTACACCGTTTTGGCGCTGGCCGATATCGCCTGGACGCACATCATCATAGTGACTGAATGTGGAGTACAGCAGGCCTGTACCAGAAGTCATGGTCATGAACTCAGTACGGAAACCGATCAGACCACGAGCAGGGATCAAGTAGTCGAGACGCACACGGCCTTTACCATCTGGATCCATGTTTTTCAGGTCAGCTTTACGCTCACCCATGGCTTGCATGACTGAACCCTGGTGCTGTTCTTCGATGTCCAAGGTCACGTTTTCAAACGGCTCTTGTTTGCGGCCATCAATTTCACGGACGATAACTTTAGGACGGGAAACCGCCAGCTCGAAACCTTCACGACGCATGTTTTCGATCAGAACCGACAAGTGCAGTTCGCCACGGCCAGATACGCGGAATGCATCAGCATCTTCGGTTTCTTCAACACGCAGCGCCACGTTATGAATCAACTCTTTGTTCAGGCGGTCAAGAATCTGACGTGAAGTCACATACTTGCCTTCTTTACCACAGAACGGAGAGGTGTTAACGCAGAAATACATGCTTACGGTTGGCTCATCAACTGACAGTGCTGGCAAAGCTTCAACAGCAGTAACATCGCAAATGGTATCAGAGATGTTCAACTCGCCCAGACCGGTGATGGCAATGATATCGCCAGCTTCAGCCTCGGTAGCTTCAATACGCTCCAGACCCATGTGAGTCAGAACTTTACCAACTTTGGCGTTACGAGTTTTGCCTTCGCTATCAATGATAGTGATTTGCTGGTTAGGCTTAACTTTACCGCGTTTGATACGACCGATACCGATAACACCAACATAGTTGTTGTAATCCAACTGAGAGATCTGCATCTGGAACGGTGCTTCAACCTCAACTTGTGGCGGAGACACATGGTCAACAATAGCTTGATACAGCGGGGTCATGTCTTCCGCCATATCATTGTGGTCATTACCCGCGATACCCATCAATGCAGATGCATAAATGATAGGGAAGTCCAGTTGTTCGTCGGTTGCATCCAGGTTGACAAACAGGTCGAACACCTGATCCACAACCCAGTCAGGACGCGCGCCCGGACGGTCAACTTTATTGATTACCACGATTGGTTTCAGACCGTTAGCGAAAGCTTTTTTGGTCACGAAACGGGTCTGCGGCATCGGGCCATCCATTGCGTCGACAACCAGCAGCACAGAGTCAACCATAGACATTACACGCTCAACTTCACCACCGAAATCGGCGTGTCCTGGGGTATCCACGA
>NZ_JBLWEX010000194.1:0-15040 GCF_048323875.1 Yersinia sp. LJYL362 | reverse complement strand
TACTGAACCTGAATATGGCGCTGGATGCCCAAAGCCATGTGAAAGTCCCGGCGACTTCGACAAAATCTTAAGGACATAACATGGTGGATGCAGAACCAACCCGCCCAAACCCTGACAGCCTGCTTGCGGCCGCGAATGAAAAGTCTCGCGGTCGGCTAAAAGTCTTTTTTGGGGCTTGTGCGGGGGTAGGCAAAACCTACACCATGCTACAAGAAGCCCAGCGTCTGCGGGCTCAGGGGCTGGATGTGTTGGTCGGCGTGGTAGAAACTCACGGACGCAGCGAAACAGCCGCATTACTGGCGGGGCTGGATATCCTGCCACAAAAGCGGATTCATCACCGCAATCGCCAGGTGCGCGAGTTTGATTTGGATGCTGCCCTCGCCCGCCACCCAGCCTTGATCCTGATGGATGAACTGGCACACAGTAATGCTCATGGCTCGCGCCACCCAAAGCGCTGGCAAGATGTGGAAGAGCTGTTGGATGCCGGTATTGATGTGCTCACCACTGTGAATGTGCAGCATTTGGAAAGCCTGAATGATGTAGTCGGGGGGGTAACGGGTATTCGGGTACGGGAAACTGTACCTGACCATATGTTTGATGAAGCCACGGAAGTAGTGTTAGTCGATCTTCCCCCCGATGACCTGCGCCAGCGTCTCAATGAAGGCAAAGTGTACATCCCTGGGCAGGCGGAACGGGCTATTGAGCATTTTTTTCGCAAAGGTAACTTGATTGCATTACGCGAACTGGCCCTGCGCCGCACTGCTGACCGGGTTGACGACCAGATGCGCGCCTTTCGCGACACACAAGGGCGCGAGCGTGTTTGGCACACTCGCGATGCCATCTTATTGTGTATCGGCCATAATAGCGGTAATGAAAAACTGGTGCGCACTGCTGCCAGATTGGCAGCGCGGTTAGGATGTATCTGGCATGCGGTCTATGTTGAAACTCCTCGTTTGCACCGCCTGCCCGAAGCTAAGCGCCGTGCCATTCTGCGCACCCTCAAACTGGCACAAGAACTCGGAGCTGAAACAGCAACCTTATCTGAGGCTTGTGAAGAACAGGCGATACTACGTTACGCCCGCGAACACAATTTGGGCAAAATCATTATTGGCCGCCGCACGGAAAAACAGTGGAAATTACGTGGCAGCTTTGCCGATCGCTTGGGGAAACTCGGGCCAGATTTAGATCTGGTGATTATTGCGCTGGAAGGCGATACACCGACCAATGCAGTGAAAGAGACGGACTCGCGTACTTTCACTGAAAAGTGGCGCATGCAATTACGCGGTTGTGCCGCCGCCATCGGCTTGTGCGCACTGATCACTGTATTATCGCAATGGCTAATACCGGGATTCGACCAAGCCAACCTGGTGATGGTTTACTTGCTCGGTGTGGTCATTATTGCGCTGTTCTATGGCCGATGGCCTTCGGTATTGGCGGCTGTTATCAATGTGGCCAGTTTCGATCTGTTTTTTGTCCAACCGCACTGGTCACTGGCGGTTACTGACGTGCAATATTTGCTGACTTTTGCTGTCATGCTGATTGTCGGTATCGTGGTAGGGAACTTGACTGCTGGCGTGCGTTATCAAGCCAGAATTGCCCGTTACCGCGAGCAACGCGCGCGACATCTGTATGAAATGTCTCGTGGATTAAGCCGCGCCCTGACCCCGGCGGATATTGCTAAAACCAGCCGTCATTTTCTTTCCAGCAGTTTTCAGGCCAAAACGGACCTGTTACTGCCACAAGAGGATGGGCGTTTGCAACAAATCACTACCGACGAAGGTGCCGCACTTTCCGTTGATGAGGCCATTGCCCGCTGGAGCTTTAATAAAGGTGCTCCCGCCGGTGCCGGCACAGATACCTTGCCGGGAGTGCCTTATCAATTACTGCCACTCACCGCAGCGAAACAAACTTATGGTGTACTGGCGATTGAACCGGCCAACCTGCGCCAACTCATGGTGCCGGAGCAACAGCGCTTGCTGCAAACGTTTACCAGCCTGATTGCCAACGCATTAGAAAGGTTGCATCTGGCCCGCAGCGCCGAATTAGCCAAGCTGGATGCGGAACGCGAGCAACTGCGGAATTCTCTGCTCGCCGCGCTTTCTCATGATTTACGTACGCCACTGACAGTGCTATTTGGTCAGGCGGAAATCCTGACACTCGATCTGGCAGCTGAAGGCTCACGCCACGCACCGCAGGCGAACCAAATCCGTCAACAAGTGCTGAGCACCACCCGATTGGTCAATAATTTGCTCGATATGGCCCGCATCCAATCAGGTGGATTCAATCTGCGTAAAGAATGGCAGTCACTGGAAGAGATCGTCGGTAGCGCGTTACATATGCTGGAAACCACCTTGAATCATCACCACATTCGTGTCGAGTTACCGGATGAAATGGTGTTGATTAATTGTGATGGTAGCTTGCTGGAGCGGGTGTTTATCAACCTATTGGAAAATGCGCATAAATACGCCGGTTACGACGCATTGCTGGGGATTCGCGCCACTGTGCAGGGTGAGTGGCTCAATGTCGAAGTCTGGGATAATGGCCCTGGGGTTACGGCTGGGCAGGAACAGCTGATTTTTGACAAATTTTCTCGTGGTAACAAAGAGTCAGCGATTCCAGGGGTGGGCTTGGGTTTAGCCATTTGTCGTGCCATTATTGATGTACATGGTGGGCGTATCTGGGTTGAAAAGAGTCAAGAAGGTGGTGCGAGTTTCCACTTTACCTTGCCACTAGAGAAAGCGCCGGAAATTGAAGGTGAAAATATTGATGCTGAAAAATGACTATATCGCCGACTAACATCCTCATCGTCGAAGATGAAAAAGAGATCCGCCGCTTTGTCCGCATTGCGCTGGAGAGTGAGGGCTGGCGCGTATTTGAAAGCGATACCCTGCAACGCGGTCTGATTGAGGCCGGCACGCGCAAACCGGATCTGGTGATTTTAGATTTGGGTCTGCCAGATGGTGACGGCTTGACCTATATTCAGGATTTACGCCAGTGGAGCGCTATCCCAATTATTGTGTTATCGGCCCGTAGCAGTGAAGAAGATAAAGTCGCGGCACTGGATGCCGGTGCGGATGATTATCTGAGTAAACCTTTTGGTATCAGTGAATTGTTAGCTCGCGTGCGTGTTGCACTGCGCCGCCACAGTGGGGGCAGTCAGGAAAGCCCGCGAGTGAATTTTTCTGATATCAGTGTGGATTTAATTAACCGCCAAGTCACACGTGCCGGTATTGACCTTCACCTGACCCCCATCGAGTTTCGCTTACTTTCAGCATTATTGGCTAATGCCGGTAAAGTCATCACCCAACGCCAATTACTCAACCAAGTTTGGGGGCCGAATTATGTCGAGCACAACCACTATCTGCGCATTTATATGGGCCATTTACGCCAAAAATTAGAAAGCGATCCGACTCGACCTAAGCATTTACTAACCGAAGCTGGGGTCGGCTATCGCTTTATACCATAACGATTTATTCACTATAAAATTCCTTTAAGGCTATTAATAATAAACCTAACGGCGTAGCATCAGGATTTTAATGATAATAGGTCTTATTTATTATGAGCACTTGGTTGATTTACGCTCTGCTGTCTGCCCTCTCCGCTTCTCTGGTCGCTATCTTCGGTAAAATAGGTTTGCAGCATTTGGATGCCAATACCGCAACCGCAGTTCGGGCCGTGGTGATGGCACTATTTTTAGTTGGCGTCGTCGTTATTCAAGGGAAATTCAATCTGGTCGGCACCGTATTAGCAGATAAAAAAGCGCTCTTGTTTGTGGTACTCAGTGGTGTTGCTGGCGCATTATCCTGGCTGTTCTACTTTATGGCTATCAAAAATGGCAATGTCTCCCAAGTCGCGCCAATAGACAAACTCAGTGTGGTCTTCGCGGTTATTTTGGCTTTTATTCTTTTTGGTGAGAAAATTTCATTAATTGCCGGGCTAGGCGTGGCGCTGATTACTGCCGGTGCTCTGATGGTAGCATTAGGATAATACTCCGCGATAATAACAAAAGTAATATCTTTTTGTCTGGCCCGTTCTGCGGGCTTGTTATCATGTCATCATTACCTTATGTGAATAAAATTGTCATGACGCTTACCTATATTTAATTAAAGAGTAAATAATGTATTTTAATTTAATATAAGTTCAACCGCTCCCATCAATACATTAAAATCCAACAGGAGATTAGTCATTCACCTCTAAATAAAAAGGACATTATTTTGTATTATGTAAAGCCCCGGGAAAGAAGTAAAAATAAACCCATAATGGGTGAAGTTATAAACAATGAAGAAGAACAATCAATTTTAGTATCCCACATATCTCCTGAAAATATTTTTTTTGAAAGAGTTGGCTCAAAATTTAAAATAACCATACTGGACAATAAAAATAAAATAATCAGAAGAAAATTATTTAACGCCCTTAGAAATGGGAAACTTATTATTAAATCAATTATTATTTATGACAAAGAAAACATAAAACATGAGTTATTTTTAACCTTAAAAGAAAAAAATAAAAAAGAAAAAAATTACGATGGTCTCAGTACCGACCTCCTACTCACCAGGGAGGATTTAAAGTATACCTCTGCATACCATCTGATTACAAACTCCACGCCATCAAATGAGTTCCACCTCAATAAAGATGACAATTTCACAGGACATAAATATATCAGTAATAAAGTCATGGGTGGGAATGGCAGTAATATTATTATCGGCGGTGATAAAAATGATAACTTAGCGGGTGGAGACGGGCACGATATCATTATTGGTAATAAATCGTTTGATTCACTGTTTGGTCAAGCTGGCAATGACATATTGATTGGCGGCGAAGGTGATGACGGCATAGGCGGCGGCGAAGGGAATGATATTATCGATGGGGGGGAAGGTAACGATGAGTTATATGGTGATGCTGATGGTTTAGGTGCTTATGCCAGTGAAGGCAATAGTCGCGGCAATGATATTATATTTGGTGGGGAAGGAAATGATAGAATAGAAGGACAACGAAACAATGATTATCTGGCGGGTGGGACCGGTGATGATGAATATGTATTCTCCGCGTTTGATGGTATCAACATGATCGTTGAATATAGTGGTGAAGAAAACACAATCAGTATTGATGATTATTTTTTCCATCAACTTAAATTTGAACGTTATGGTCATCATCTGATGATATCGAGCAATGAAAAACATGCTAATAAACTCGTCGTCATCATCCATAACCAATATTCTGAAGATGGCTACAAAGTTAAACATTTGAAGACAAGATCCTATCTTCGCCATGGCAATGAAAATGATAAGAAATGTCATGAAACAGTTGTCAGTAATATCGTCAGAAAGCATGCCGGAGACTCTGACAAGTTATTAGTAGAATTGAGTTATGCAAAAGATTTAGGTGATACCTATCGCACTGACATATCTGAGGTTTTTTGTGAAAAAATGCCGGACATGGAGAAACTAACCGGGGAAAAACTGATTAATGTGCTTACCAAGAGGAATAATGCACTACACGAAATGTATGCTGAAAACATGCACTATTTTGGTGATAACTTACCTGACATAAACTATATCGCTCACGCAATATCTTCTTTTGCGCCTAAAGAAGCTTCAGAAACCAATATAAATTATTTAAAACTCCAAATACCGCTGGATAACTCCGCGAATCTTTTTATGGCAGCAAATAATTAATATAGATTATATCTTGCTTGGATTTTTATGGGTGAAATAGCGCCAACTCGCGCTATTTCATACCCGAAAATACTACTTACCGGCCAATACATCACTGACAATGTCGACAGCTTCCTGCTCTATCTTTTCGCGATGCTCTGCACCGAGGAAGCTTTCACAGTAAATCTTGTAGGCGTCTTCGGTACCCGATGGGCGCGCAGCAAACCAGCCATTTTCCGTCATCACTTTCAGCCCACCAATGGATGCGCCATTACCCGGCGCGGCGGTTAAACGCGCGATGATAGCATCTCCCGCCAGAGTGCTGGCTTTCACCATTTCAGGGGATAACTTGGACAAGGCGTTTTTCTGCGCCTGCGTTGCTGGAGCCTGAATGCGGTTATAGCTGGGCGCGCCAAAGCGTTGCGCTAAGCCATCATAGTGCTGTTGTGGATTCTTACCGGTAACCGCGGTAATTTCAGCCGCCAGCAAGCACATGATGATGCCGTCTTTATCCGTCGACCAAGGTTTGCCGTTAAAACGCAGGAAAGATGCCCCAGCACTCTCTTCGCCACCAAATCCAAAACTGCCGTCGTGCAAACCCTCAACAAACCATTTGAAACCCACCGGCACTTCCACCAGCTTACGGCCCAAATCAGCAACCACTCTATCAATCATCGCGCTGGATACCAGCGTCTTACCCACCGCTACATCAGCGCCCCACTGCGGGCGATGCTGGAACAGATAATTGATTGATACCGCTAAATAATGATTTGGGTTCATCAACCCGACTGGCGTCACAATACCATGACGGTCGTAATCGGGATCATTGGCAAAAGCCAAATCGAATTTATCACGTAAAGCCAGCAAACCGGCCATCGCGCATTCTGATGAGCAATCCATGCGGATCACACCATCATGATCCAGATGCATAAAACGGAAAGTCTGATCGATAGAATTATTAACTAGCGTCAGATCTAACTTATAGTGCTCGCCAATACGCTGCCAGTAGGCGATACCTGAACCGCCAAGTGGATCGACACCTAATTTCAGACCGGCCTGTTGAATAGCAGGAATATCAACAACATCGACCAAACCTTCGACATACGGCTGAATCAAATCCTGCTCACGCAGATGATTACCACGCCAGGCTTTATCCAGTGTCTGCCGCTTGACGCCCTCTAATTTCAAACCGAGTAACTGATTAGCACGCTTTTCAATCACCGAGGTCAAATTTGTATCAGCGGGGCCACCATTTGGCGGATTGTACTTAATACCGCCATCTTCAGGCGGGTTATGGGATGGCGTGATGACGATACCATCAGCCAAATTTTTACCCTGCGCGTTATAGCAAAGAATGGCATGGGAAATAGCGGGAGTAGGAGTGAAACCATTATCTTGCTGCACCACAACATCCACACCATTCGCCGTCAACACTTCCAATACCGAAATAAAGGCCGGTTCAGACAGTGCATGGGTATCTTTACCCACATAACATGGACCGGTAATGCCGTGCTGGTGACGAACTTCAGCAATCGCCTGAGCGATCGCCAAAATATGGGCTTCATTAAAACTGTGGCGCAATGAGCTGCCACGGTGGCCTGACGTCCCAAACTTGACCGCATGGGCCTGATTTTCAGCATCAGGTTGCAATACATAATATTGCGACGTCAACTGAGCAACATTAATCAAATCGCTTTGCTGAGCAGCTTGCCCGGCACGAGGGTGATTAACCACAGTCACTACTCCCTATATACCCTTCGCATTTGAAGCCGCAGGAGGTTAGGTATGTTCACTCGCCCCAATGATTGACTGACATCAGTTCATTGGGGTTTGTTTGGATGCAGCCTACCCGCCACTTTAACGTCTTTGGGGATCGGTTCAACGAAATTAGATAGTCCCGCACACTTTGTCAGTCAAGTCCTGCGGGAACTGCATTGTCAGCATGATGTGTTGCACCATACTGCGTTTACGTTCGGTATTGGTATTCGTTATCACCCAGTATGGCGTACCAGGGACATGCTTAGGTTTGGTGTGTGTCCCATTTTGTAACAAAGTCTGTTGATCGCCGGCAAAATAAACCCGGGTACGACCATGTAAAGACTCAGTCGCCTCGGCAAATGCCTGAGCATCTAAAGTATATAAGGTTGAAAGCACCAACATAAAACGGTTAACCGCCCTATTTTGCTCAGCATACTCGTCAGACAGCAACAATTCTCGCACGGCACGAACCCGATCACGTGGCACCGGAGCTGTTTTGGCTGCATCATTGTTGGCTAAGTTATGGGTAGATAAGCCCGCTACCGGCTGACCGGCCGTAAACTTCAGCATACGCCGTAAAATATCAGACGCGCTTTCGCCAATGTGTTGCGTATGGCTGGCAATATAGCGATAAAGTTCTTCGTCGAGTTCAATAGTTTTCATCTTTATCCAAAACAATAATTCAATTGATTTTTATATATTTTTTATGGCGGCTCATGATAATTTTAATTCTGACCTACATTTTTTCAACCATCTGGTTTTACGGTACTTCACGACTTTCAGTTAGATTAACAGACTCTAGAGGGTCATCCAACTTTCCCCGCAATGACTTTGAATTGTCGCCAATGCGATTTAATCGCTAAACCGCGTTATTAGATAGGTAATTAAGAAGTGGAGGGTTATTAATGAGCATCCAGACTGTGGCAAAAATGGAATAGGCTCATCTGGAACAGGCGGATGGCGGTGGGTCGCGTTAATATTGGCTTCGGTGACCGCCGCAGCGATCACCTTTAATATAGACTGGCTTGATAAGCCAGATCCTGTCACTTCATCCTCATCGTTCAGTCACGAGAAGTGAAGGCTTCGTCGATTCACTCCCTTCATCTGAACCTGCTGTATGTAATTTAAACGCGCTAACAGTTTCAGTCAGTGTTGTCGCCTGTGCCTGCAAAGAGAGTGCCGCAGCAGCAGACTCTTCAACCAGTGCGGCATTTTGTTGGGTTGTGGTATCAATTTGCCCTACAGCCAAATTAATTTGGTTAATACCGTCACTTTGCTCACGGCTGGCCTGTGCAATCTCACCAATAATACTATTGACATCCTGCACATTCCCGACTAACCCCGTCAGTGTTTCTTCGGCGGTATCCACGAGTTTCATACCATCCTGAATTTTATCCACCGAGTCATCAATCAGAGTTTTAATCTCTTTTGCTGCCATCGCACTTCGCTGTGCCAGAGAGCGCACTTCAGTCGCCACCACGGCAAATCCACGCCCTTGTTCACCGGCACGAGCGGCTTCTACGGCTGCGTTTAATGCCAAAATATTAGTTTGGAAAGCAATACTATCAATCACACCAATAATTTCTGACATCCGCTGTGAAGAGTCGCGAATACCTCGCATTTTCTGGGTCACGGCACCCATGACCTCGCCACTGTGTTTTGCTGTTTCTGAGGCTTTATTGGCAATGGAAGTGGCCTGATGGGTATTGTCTGCGGTGTTTTTAATCGTTGATGTCAGTTGTTCCATTGACGATGCCGTTTGCTCCAGTGAGCTGGCTTGCTCTTCGGTACGGGCTGAGAGGTCCTGATTACCCGCCGCAATTTGCGATGCCGCAGTAGAAATGGTTTCTGCCCCATCGCGCACTTTACTGACAATCCGGCGCAAGCTGGTATTCATATGGTCAAGAGACTGTAGCAGCAAGCCGGTCTCATCTTTGCGGTGAGTCACAATGCTGGATGTCAGATCCCCCTGCGCAACCTTATTGGCAATATCCAATGCCTGTTGGATGGGCTGAGTTACACTGCGGGTAATCGACCAGGCAATCACCATGCTCGCCAGAGCACTGGCGAGTAAAATCGCTAATAGTAATGTCCGGGTGTCATAGTATATCTTCGCCATTGCATCAACCGAATCGGTCATTATCTGATCTTGATACGTCACCAATTGATGGATATGGTCACGATATTTGGCCTGGGTAATATTCATATTATCGTTAAATTCAGTGACTGCGGCGTCCTTATTACCGGCCAGCACTAAACTGAGGACTTTATCTCCGGAGGTTAAAAACTCGGTCCGCGAGCGTTGTATCTCGCTCAATACCTCTTTAGATTTATCATCTTGAATGCCCGCCTCTAACTCGGCTAACTTGGTACCGATATCTTTGCGCAGGCCAGCAATCATATCGATGGTTTTTTTTCCCTGAACCTCGTCGGTGACCAACAGTAGTCGCTGATATGCCATTAGCGCACTATTTACTGCGTCGATCAAAGCATTAGCTTCCACTGTTTGCGGATAAACGTCTTCTACAATATCGCTGGCACTTTGTTGGAAGCCCGATAATTTGTTGATGGCAAGCAGACTGACGATAAATAACATCAACACCAGAAAGGTAAAACTCCCACCTAGCCGGTAACCTATGCGCCAATTGGATAAACTCATTATTCAATCCCTTATATTATTTCGCTATACAACGAGAGAGGTCATATTTTGTTATTTGATAATCGGAGTGCTGAGTATGTTTATTACCTGGTTTAATTAGGGAAGCGCAGAGCGCACTCCATATTGGAGCCGCCCATAAACAGCTTGCGTTTAGCCCGTACTCAGCTGACTTTTGTAGTAGAGAAAAGACTTATTCTCTCAATCAGGATGCTCTCGTTATCGGCGAGGTTAAGGTTATCTTTATGATTTTGATCGTTTTAATCATTCAATAACTGCAGATGGATAGTTATTACCTATTAAAAGAAGAGGATCGATCGGCGAAATAAACTGAGATGTATAGCGGACTTAGCAAAGAACTAGCCTTAACTTAATTCGGCGCGATCAAATACTTATATTTGGCGAGAAAAGGATGATCGTCTTACTTGCCGGAATAATAACGCATGAGGTTGATTCTCACTTTTGGTTTCAAGAAAACTCAGTCGTGATACCCTAACCACAATATCTCTCAGTATGAACTTCGCCATGAAATTAAACTTTCGCCAACAAAACGCACTTTCTCCCACCGCTGCCTTGCCGATCATTCTGATCCACGGGTTATTTGGCAACCTTGATAACCTTGGGGTGCTGGCCCGTGACTTACACAAAGACCATGACGTGATTCAGGTCGATTTGCGCGATCACGGTTTATCCCCGCGCTCACCCGAAGTGAATTACCCTGATATGGCGCAGGATGTGCTGGAACTAATGGAAAGCCTTGAGATAGAAAAAGCGATTATTATTGGGCATTCCATGGGGGGAAAAGTGGCGATGGCCATGACGGCGATTGCACCTGACCGTATCGAAAAACTGATCGCAATAGATGTCGCGCCCATCGATTATCAACTGCGCCGTCATGATAAGATTTTCAACGCGATCAATGCCGTGAGTGCTGCGGGCGTGACTCAACGCCAGGAAGCCGCTCAAGTGATGCGCGAATCAATAAAAGAAGAAGGTGTTATTCAGTTCTTATTGAAATCATTCCATAACGGTGAGTGGCGATTTAACGTGCCCGCATTGTGGGATCAATACGAAAATATTGTCGGCTGGCAACCCGTTCCCCCCTGGCCACATCCCATTTTGTTCATTCGTGGTGAACTGTCGCCTTATATTCAAGACAGCTATCGCGATGAGATTGCCCGCCAATTTCCGCAAGCCCGCGCCCATGTTGTTGCCGGAACCGGTCATTGGGTGCATGCAGAAAAACCAGATTCTGTCTTACGCGCCATTCACCGCTTTATTGATGAAAAGAGTGATGAAGACAGCACGGGTGAAAAATAGCGCTGAACAAAAAACGAGCCACGCGCGATGGATGTTGATTAAAAATCATACCCTGGGGAAAAGAAATGTATTTCCTGTGGAAAAATTGTGCAAAAAAGAGTGAATTAGCCCAATCTAATCACAGTAAAGCATTGTCGTTGCTCGGTTGGCTAGGGTATTATGGCGCGCTATAAATTTGCTGCGGTGTTTGGTGGCAAATGCAAATTCAGGCTGTTGGTTCATACCCAACTGAATGGGTGTTGTGGTGATATCAGCAGCATCAAGTCAGAACGGTATCGGCCTGAAACGTGTAAACCGAATCGTCAGAAATTTCTGATGTAAATCCCTTGTAGTACCGCTACCTATGGCAAAAGAACAAACGGATCGCACGACGCTGGATCTGTTCGCAGATGAACGCCGTCCGGGGCGCCCGAAAACAAACCCATTATCCCGTGATGAACAGCTTAGAATTAATAAGCGAAATCAACTACGGCGCGATAAAGTACGTGGCTTACGGCGCGTGGAACTGAAAATTAATGCCGATGCCGTCGATGCTCTCAATAGCCTTGCAGAGCAACGTAACATCAGCCGTAGTGAACTGATTGAACAGATGTTGCTGGCTCAATTAGCACACTCACAAGAAGGGCTTTAACCCTATCGGTTATCACGACGGCGTGGCGTAAGTGATTACGCCACGCCAATATCCCTACCCCTGGATTTAGAAAGTTTCCCAGTTTGCGTTGTTGTCTACCTTGGCAATCGGCGCTGCAGCTGCAGCTACCGTCGCCCGAGGTTTAACGGCTGGTTTTGCCCGCATATCATCTGATTGTAATTTAAACACGGCTACCGCTTGGTTTAGCTGTGTCGCCTGTTCCTCTAGCGCGGCAGCCGCTCGCGAAGCTTGCTGTACTAACGCGGCATTCTGCTGAGTCACACTGTCCATTTCAGCCACCGCCTGCCCGACCTGAGTGATACCTTTGCTTTGCTCATCTGACGCCGATGCTATTTCACCCATTAAATCAGTGACATTAGTGATAGAACGAACAATTTCATCCATGGTTATCCCGGCGCTTTCTACTAAAGCCGACCCGCTACTCACTCGACTAACAGACTCGGTTATCAAGCTATCAATCTCTTTTGCCGCTTGCGCACTACGTTGGGCCAAATTACGGACTTCACTGGCCACCACGGCGAAGCCACGACCTTGCTCACCTGCTCTGGCCGCTTCAACAGCAGCATTCAGTGCCAGAATATTAGTCTGGAAAGCGATACTGTTAATCACGGTTGTAATTTCGGCTATTTTGCGAGAACTGGCTGAAATCTCATCCATGGTATGAACCACATCAGCCACCAGCGCCCCACCTTTTTTGGCGGTGATAGAAGCATTTGCCGCCAGTTGGCTGGCATGATGTGCATTATCTGCGTTATGTTTCACCGTTGCCGTCAACTGCTCCATACTGGCGGCGGTCTCTTCCAATGCAGCCGCCTGCTGCTCCGTTCGCGAAGATAAATCCGTATTACCCGCAGAAATTTCTGCCGCCCCGTGATAAATCCCATCAGTACTGCTGCGGATAGCTTTTACCGTATTAGCCAAACTGGTTTGCACATCACGTAGCAGCGGAAACAATTGCCCGACGCAATTTCGACCAAAATCGGTAATAGGCTGCCCGAGTTGGCCGGAAGCAATGACTCGAAAATGAGCACGAATATCATCCAATGGGCGAACCAGGTTAGCTGACAGGTAGCGATCTGTTGCCAGTAAAATCACTAATCCGGCCACCAACGCAGAGATTAAGGTAATACTGCTCACTCGGGTCAGGTGAGTAAATTGCTCTTTAGCCACCCCGATGGCCTTGGATGCAGCTTGATTAAAATTCTCCGCAACAGAACCATATTGTCGGCTCAGCGCTGGCACGGTCTTTTTGGCTAAATCCTGATAAGCCGCGCTATTGTTATCCATTGCCGCCTGATAAAGCGGTGTGACCCCCTGATCAATTAATCCACTCCACCCATCAATCACCCCATTAACCAAAGCGGGATCAAGCTGTGCATGGTCGATAGCTTTAAACTGCGCCAACTCCTTCTTCAGATTTTCAAGTGCGGCATTGGATGATTTGAGTTCCTTATCTGCATCCGCAATATTACCGCTCTGGCGATAATCGACTGAACGGGCAAGACGTGTCACCATCCGAAAATATTGATCCGTCCCCTGGTTGACCAAATTCATGTTTTCAACCAACACACTGTTGGCATTAGAAGATTGAGTCAGTTGATTCAGCGATAGCAACGTATAACTGGATACGCCCCCCCATAGCAGGCAAAATGCCCCAAGCACCCAAAGCAGCGCGGCTCTGATAGTAATATTTTTTAAAAACTGCATGTTGTTCCCCTTATATATCGGATAGTTACCGTTGAGACTCAGGTGTTATTTGATGACCGAAAAGCAATAAAGGACGCTCCATACAGCTAACGACTACTCCTTTCCCGGCAGACTTTCATCCAACGGTTTTCCCTCTGGCACCGCAAATTGCAACCGTCTAGTTACACTGAGGTTATCGGCAATGAGGTTATAAGGTTGAGCCACTCACAAAAATTTAATATCGCATAAACTTGATATCGGGCCGGCGAGGTTTTCTGGCATTATATGGCCCTATACATGTGATATATTATTGAGTCTCGCGCTCAGTGAATTTCATAACAATTTGAATTTAAAAGGTATTAAGTTATATGGCAACTGTAGGCATTTTCTTTGGCAGCGATACTGGCAATACCGAAAACATTGCCAAGATGATCCAAAAGCAACTGGGTAAAGATGTTGCTGAGGTTCACGACATTGCCAAAAGCAGCAAAGAAGATTTAGAAGGCTTCGATATTCTGCTTATCGGTATCCCAACCTGGTATTACGGTGAGGCCCAGTGTGATTGGGATGATTTTTTCCCCACGCTGGAAGAGATCGATTTCAACGGCAAACTGGTCGCGTTATTTGGTTGTGGTGATCAGGAAGATTATGCAGAGTATTTCTGTGATGCGATGGGAACCGTGCGCGATATCATCGAACCACGTGGTGCAGCTATCGTCGGTCACTGGCCAACCGCTGGCTACCACTTTGAAGCCTCCAAAGGCTTGGCGGATGACGATCACTTTATTGGTTTAGCTATTGATGAAGATCGCCAGCCAGAATTGACAAATGAGCGCGTTGAAGCTTGGGTAAAACAGATCAGCGAAGAACTGAATCTGGCCGACATTACCGGTTAATTTGCCATGTCGGAAACGCGAGGCTGATGTTAAACATCAAACCGCGTTTCCGTTACCTCTTACGCCTCTCGCTATATACCCTAAATCATTCGAGTTGCAGGAAGGCGGCAAGCAGCGGCCCCTCACAGGCGAGGCCGATGGATGGGCCCAGTAACAAGAGCAGCCAACGCACATGCAGCTTGACGGATAGACTTGTTAAGCCGCCCACAGATCCGCATATTCATCCGTGCAAAATGAAAATAAACCGCTACAAATTTGTAACGTTACGCTTGGCAGCCATATACTGAAATGATGCGACAATCCCATTCATCAATACATTGCATGATTAATCGGGCAAAGTGTGCAATTATATCTTTGTTAACAACCACGGTTTTCATTTGGGGCTAGCAGTTCTATAATGAGACGCAATTGAGAATAT
>NZ_JBLWEX010000193.1:0-14911 GCF_048323875.1 Yersinia sp. LJYL362 | reverse complement strand
TTGCCAGCCCCGCCCAAATAGTAGGATCTGCGATCCATTCCATATATCTAACTTCACCTTTTATTTCTACGGCTTATGCCACTAAAGCGAATAATGGGCCTATAGCATCAGTTTTTCAAATTTAAATATAAGAAATGGATCATATCAATGGTAAAAAAACAAAAAAATAAAAAAGAAAGAAAATAATCGTAACAGATTGAAAGTATTATTTTTTATGTTCTTTTGTCCAGCCTAGAAGCTGAAGAAACTAACAGACATTTCCTAGTTAAAATTAATGTTATATAATAGATAATCAGTAGAAATGATTATGTGAGCATAATTTGCTCAGAAGAATCATACATCTATAATTAAGTGACATTCATAATATGCTGCAAATATGACCAAATAGCTATTGGTAGCTGTAAAGCCAAGGGCGGTAGCGTTGTTAAATTAAGTAATTACACAGATTATTATTCCAAAGCGAATAATTTTCATTCTCGTTTGAGCTGTAGTGCTTTTAGTACGCAACTTTATAGTGATAAGGATATGTAATGTTACTTCCGGTGATTATGGCTGGCGGAACAGGTAGTCGTCTGTGGCCGATGTCAAGAGAGCTTTATCCTAAGCAATTTTTACGTTTGCATGGGGTAAATTCGATGCTGCAGGAGACGGTAAATCGTCTAGAGGGAATTTCTGTTAGAGAACCAGTCGTCATTTGTAATGAAGAACATCGTTTCCTGGTAGCCGAACAGTTACGACAAATTAATAAACTGTCCCATAATATAATATTAGAGCCCGTTGGACGTAATACTGCCCCCGCCATCGCATTAGCTGCACTCAATGCCATTTCTCAAGGTGACGACCCAATAATGTTGGTGTTGGCTGCCGATCACATCATTAATGATTGCGATGCTTTTCATCAAGCAATCACCGCCGCTATTCCATTCGCCAAAAAAGATAGCCTGGTAACCTTCGGAATTGTGCCAACTGGCCCCGAAACGGGCTATGGTTATATACAGCGCGGTGAATCGACAGTTAATGATATTTCTGAAGCCTTTAAAGTTAAACGCTTTGTCGAAAAGCCTAATTTGGAGACTGCAGAGCAATATATTAATTCAGGCGAATACTATTGGAATAGCGGTATGTTTATGTTCCGCGCCAAACGATATATTCAAGAATTGGATAAGTTCCGACCCGATATTCTTGAAGCCTGTAAAGCGGCACTGAAAGATTCAGATTCTGACAAAGATTTTATTACGATAGATAAAGATAAATTCAGTACCTGCCCGGATGAGTCGATAGACTATGCGGTGATGGAGCAAACCAGCAGCGCCGTAGTTGTACCGCTTGATGCGGGTTGGAGTGATGTGGGGTCGTGGTCTGCGCTCTGGGATGTAAGCAATAAAGATAAACTGGGTAATGCCGTTACGGGTGACACATTCCTGCACGATACACAGAATTGTTATATTAATACGGATGAGAAATTAGTTGCCGCAGTAGGGGTAGATAACTTAGTTATTGTTAGTACCAAAGATGCTGTATTGGTGGTAGATAAATCTAAAGTGCAAGATGTTAAAAAAATTGTTGAGCATCTCAAGCAAACAAAACGCAGTGAATATCGCCGCCATAGAGAGACTTATCGACCTTGGGGCCGTTGCGATATTGTAGTTAATGAGCAACGCTTTAACGTCAATCGTATTACCGTTAAGCCAGGTGGTTCGTTTTCTATGCAGATGCACCATCACCGAGCAGAGCATTGGATTGTATTATCAGGAACGGCAAAAGTAACAATTGGGGACAAGACCTTTTTAATCACAGAAAATCAGTCTACTTTTATTCCTATTGGATCTCTTCATATGCTGGAAAATCCAGGCAAAATTCCACTGGAACTGATTGAAGTTCAATCCGGCTCTTACCTGGGTGATGACGATATCATTAGAGTTAAAGACCACTATGGCCGCTGCTGATTTAGAGGAAACAATGAATACCTTAACTTGTTTTAAAGCTTATGATATCCGTGGTCAATTAGGTTCAGAACTAAATGAAGATATCGCTTATCGTATTGGTCGTGCTTTTGGTGAATATTTAAAACCCAAAAAGATTGTTGTCGGTGGCGATGTACGTTTAACTAGCGAACCATTAAAAATGGCCCTGGCTGAAGGGTTAATGGATGCTGGTAGTGATGTTTGGGATATCGGTTTAAGTGGTACTGAAGAGATTTACTTTGCCACTTTTCACTTAGGCGTTGACGGCGGAATTGAAGTGACTGCCAGCCATAATCCAATGAATTACAACGGTATGAAGTTAGTGCGGGAAGATGCCAAACCTATCAGTGGTGATACTGGTTTACATGATATCCAAAGACTCGCAGAAGAAAATAATTTCACAGCACCGGATCAAAGCAAAAGAGGAAGTTATAAGAAGATTTCGATCCTCAATGAGTATGTTGATCATTTAATGGGTTATATCGATTTTAAAAACTTCACTCGGCCACTAAAACTGGTTATTAATTCTGGCAATGGCGCAGCCGGGCATGTTATTGACGAAATTGAAAAGCGTTTTACTGCTGCTAACCTCCCCATCGAATTTATAAAAGTCCATCACCAACCTGATGGCAATTTCCCCAATGGTATTCCTAACCCGTTATTACCTGAATGCCGGGCGGACACTGCAAAAGCTGTTTCCGAGTTCAGCGCTGATATGGGAATTGCATTTGATGGCGATTTTGACCGTTGCTTCCTGTTCGATGAAAATGCACAATTTATCGAAGGCTACTATATTGTTGGTCTGTTGGCAGAAGCCTTCTTGAAAAAAGAACCAGGAGCAAAGATTATTCATGATCCGCGTTTGACCTGGAATACAATCGACATTGTTGAAAAAGCAGGCGGCATTCCTGTTATGTCAAAAACGGGGCATGCTTTTATAAAGGAAAGAATGCGCAAAGAAGATGCAATATATGGTGGCGAAATGAGTGCTCACCACTATTTCCGAGAGTTCGCCTATTGTGACAGTGGCATGATTCCGTGGTTATTGGTGGCTGAATTACTGTGCGTTAAAAATATGACTTTAAGCCAATTAGTTGGCGACCGCATGAAAGCATTTCCGGCATCTGGTGAAATTAATCGTAATCTGACAAATGCCACGAGTCGTATTGAAAAAATTAGAGCTATTTATGAACCTGATGCAGTTAATGTTGATTTTACTGATGGCATTAGCATTGAATACAGCGACTGGCGTTTTAATTTGAGAACTTCTAATACAGAGCCGGTCGTTCGTTTAAATGTCGAGTCGTTGGATGATACTGTTTTAATGTTTAATAAGACAACAGAATTATTAGAATTACTAGGTGAGGAATAATAGTGAAAGAGATGTTATTGGCGATATACCGCTATAGAGGGTTTATTTTTGGTAGTGTAAAACGTGATTTTCAATCGCGTTATCAGATGAGTATGTTGGGTATTTCTTGGTTAGTATTACAACCTCTATCCATGATAATTGTCTATACTGTTATTTTTTCCCAATTAATGCAAGCTAGACTACCACAAACGACCGGCTCATTTTCATACAGTATCTATTTGTGCTCAGGTATTTTAACCTGGGGGCTTTTTGCAGAGATAATATCTAGAAGCCAAAATGTATTTACCGATAATGCGAATTTATTAAAAAAACTAAATTTCCCTAGAATATGTTTGCCAATAATTATTAGTATTTCTTCTTTAATTAATTTTATTATAATATTTACTATATTTATCTTGTTTTTAATTTTAAGCGGGAACTTTCCTGGTATCGTGATTCTAGCAATGATTCCACTTCTCATATTACAGATAGTATTCTCCATTGGGCTAGGAATGACTGTCGGTGTGATTAATGTTTTCTTCCGAGATGTTGGTCAATTTATTAGTATTCTTCTTCAATTCTGGTTCTGGTTTACTCCAATAGTATATATGGTTGGAACACTCCCCGAGTGGGCTCAACAGTTAATTAGATGGAATCCAATGGCTGGCTTAATTAATTCCTATCAGAATATTTTTGTTCACGGTCAATGGCCGCAATTAGCGCCATTAAAATTAGTAATTGTGTTATCTATCATTTTTTGTTACTTAGGATTTAAACTGTTTAAAAAACATTCGGCAGATATGGTGGATGAATTATAATGAGTAGTATAATAGTAAATAATGTTGGAAAAGCTTATAAGCAATATCCAAATAAATTTAGTAGATTTATTGAGTGGATCTCTATTCCAGCTAAAAAAAGACATACTGAAAAATGGATATTAAGAGATATCACTTTTACTATAAATCCAGGAGATTCTGTAGGTATTATTGGCGTTAATGGTGCAGGAAAAAGTACTTTACTAAAGATGATCACTGGGACGACAACACCTACGACTGGTTCGATACACACCAAGGGAAGGGTTGCAGCATTACTTGAGTTAGGGATGGGTTTTCATCCTGATTTCACGGGGAGACAGAATGCTTATATGGCAGGGCAACTTTTGGGTTTTAGCCAAGAGGAAATCACGAGTATTATGCCGGAGATTGAAAGTTTTGCCGCTGTTGGTGATTATTTCGATAAGCCAGTAAGAACCTATTCTAGTGGGATGCAAGCAAGAGTGGCATTCTCTGTTGCTACTGCTGTAAAACCTGATATTTTAATTGTCGACGAAGCGTTGAGTGTCGGGGATTTAGCGTTTCAAGCTAAGTGCATGCAGCGAATGAATTCGTTATTAGCAGATAAAGTTACTATTCTTTTCGTAAGTCATTCATTGGCACAAGTCAGACAATTTTGTAATAGAGCTATTTATATTGCTGATGGAAAAATTAAATCTATAGGCGATGCGGCGACTGTTTGCGATTTTTATCAAAATGACCTTGTGGAAAAAAAATCCGAAAATAATGAATCTAAAAATATTGAGATTAACTATGCTGACATTGTAGCTGACGATATTAAAGTCGATCCTAATTTACGGGCTAATTCATTGCTCGTCGACACAGGAACCAAGAGCTTAGAGTTTATTAGCTTTGATATTTTAAATTCAGATGGTATAGAAAGTAATACTTTCTATGCTGAGGACGAGGTAGTATTCAGAGCTGCCATTCGATGTAATGATTTTGCCCCAGAAGGAGCTGCTGTAGGGTTATTAATCGGAGATAAGGCTGGTTTTCCGCTACTTAGCATGAATTCAAATTACTATAATAAGAAACTTCCCCTTATGAACAAAGGAATGGTATCTGTTATAACTTGGAAATTTAAAATTCCATTTTTTATGGGAGATTACAGAGTTGATATAGGAATCAAAGAAGATCCGTATTCACCGAACTTCTATGATAGAGTTTTTTGTGCGAAGGTATTTACGGTGAATACCCCTAGCAATCTTTTAAAAAATAATTTTGGAGGGATACTTTATGTTCCGGCAGATGTTGAAGTTTTTAAAAAATAACAAAAATACTACTAAAGTAGATTATTCTCAGAATAGTACTGAATTTCGTGCTACATCTTTTGATCCAAGTTTAGATGAAATTAAAGATTATTCTCTTTATAGTGGTGAGCGGCAGACCTCTAATACAGTTGATGGCATTCGGCGTGATCATACGTCAAGATATGAGTTAGCTATAGATATAATGCGCCAGAAAAAGTACACCATCATAAATGCAGCAGATATTTTTTGTGGGAATGGATATGGCATTTTTATGCTGTCTTCTGAATTTGAACAGGCCAATTTTATTGGTCTCGATGGTTCTTCTGAAGCTATCATAGAAGCTAATAAAAATTACTCTAAAGAAAATAATATTTTTGCTAATAAACTGTTTCCGTTCACACTGCCAATAAATGTATTTGATGTAATAACTTGCTTTGAGTCACTTGAGCACGTAGATAAAGATCAGCAACTTTTTGATGAAATAAAAAAATCATGCAAAAAGGACGGATTGATTATAGTTTCTGTACCTAATCAGGAAAAACACAGTTTAGAATTAAACCCGCATAAATTTCATTTTAGACATTATACACATTTAGATTTTTTATCGAAGTTTGGTAATGGTTTAGAACTGTTGACATGGTATGGACAAAATGTCTATCAATTTGATGAGTATGGGGTCAATACACACCAATTATTGAATGAAAATGAAATGTTGCCCATTGAAAAGGCTCAAGGTCAGGTAAACATATATGTCTTCCAGAAAAGATAGTAAATATATATTTTTTTGGCTACCTTATGATGTGAAATACACTCATAAAACGTTTTTGACGAGCTTATATTTAGCATTAGATAGATTTCCAATAAAAAATTCTATTCATATAGGCCAAAAAAAAATTTTTGAGCCCCCTTCTGCTGATATTCCTGAAAATTGGTTAGCATCATATGACGCTAACATTCCAACAGAAGATTTATTAGCTTCGATCGATAAAATATTAATTGATCCTAAAGTTTTCGATGAATTAGAAAAAAAATACAAATCAAAGAATATTGTTTGGGGGAAGTTATTAACTGAAAGATACTTACCTCTGGAGCCTCTGTTAAGTGACATTTTTAATGATTTAGCATCAAAATATGATATTTCTGCTATTGTTTTGTGGTGCAATATACCTAGTGTTACTTATGTTGCTGAACAGATGAAAATAAAAGTTATACATAATGAAATGGGACCTCTGCGATCTCCAAGTTATGTTGGAACTTGCTATTTTGATTTCAGTGGTGTAAATGGGAATACCGAAGCAAGTAAAAGGTTCACTTCTTTTAGCAAAGAAAAAGATTTTAATGAAACTGAACAATTCGAAAGAAATTACTTACTAAATCTACTTAGAATAGAAAAGCGAGAAAAAGACACAGCAGTTGGTGAAATATATGATATTGGTGTTCCATTACAAGTAGAAGATGACTCAAATATCATTGCATTTTCAAAAGG
The DNA here is from genome assembly GCF_048323875.1 of Yersinia sp. LJYL362. Lineage (NCBI taxonomy): Bacteria > Pseudomonadati > Pseudomonadota > Gammaproteobacteria > Enterobacterales > Yersiniaceae > Yersinia > Yersinia sp. LJYL362. The sequence goes on along the minus strand of NZ_JBLWEX010000193.1, from coordinate 8,027 downwards.
ATTCTCAAATTTAGAGTTGATAACATATTGTCGATCTTTATCGAATAATGTTTTGATTCGTAAACATCCTTATGGATATGTAAATTATTCTGAGATAACTCCAAATAGTGATATGTTAACCCCACAAGAGTTTATAGAGAAATGTCGGAGTATAGTAACTATAAACTCCAGTGTTAGTCTTGAATCTATTTTATATGGAAAAAAAACAACAATTTTAGGTGATTCACCATTCAACTTATTAAACGAAGGTATGGATGAAGAGTCTATTGGTAAGTTTCTTGATTTTATTGTTCTAAATTATTTAATTCCATTAGAGTTTTTATATAATAAAAATTATTATGATTGGCGACTATCAAATCCTAGTGAAAAGGAAATTCGCAACTATCATCTTAACTATTATTTAGAGAAACTTATGGAGAGAACGATGCTTTTTCACGAAATTAGAACAGAATTTACTGAGTTAACTAGTAAGCTTAATGACCTTAACAAGGAAATTTTAGACCTAAGTAATCAGATCTATGAAATTAAGAGTGAATTAGAATATTATAAAAGAGATAACTCTCGTTTATGTGAAGAAATTAACTCAATAAAAATGGGTAAAGGGATATCGTCGGTGATAGTCAAGCCTATAAAATACTTCATTAATTTAGCCAAAAATAAAAAAACAAAAGAATAAAATAAAGCCTATATGAGCTACTAGCTTAGCTTTTATACGAAATAAGTTCTTCCATAAAATTAGTTATGATTTTAAAGGTAAATATGAAAAATAAGGTGCTTTTGTTAAGTACATATCCGTTAATAAAACCACGGCATGGGGGGCAAATAAGATTAGCTAATATTAAAAAAAATTATGAAAATTGGGGTTTTGATGTAATAAATTTTGCTTTATATGAGCCTGAAAACTATCCTAAATGTGATGTAGACTTTCATGATCTACCATTTGATTTTAACTCACCTTATAGGAAATTTGATGGGAAATTAGTTCCTCTCATTACTGACCTTCAGTGTGGGGAATATGTATCGAAAGATAAGGTTTTTTTTGAAAAACTGATACAAATTATACCTACCGATATTGATGTTATACATGTTGAGCAGCCTTGGTTATGGCCTTTGATTGAACGATTAATTAGTGAGTTTCTTGTTAGAAAACCTATATTAGTATATGGCTCACAAAATATTGAATGGATACTTAAAAAAGATATTTTAGAAAGCTATTCAATCAGTGAAGCTGAACCTATAATCCAAAAAATAAAAGAATTAGAGATAAACGCAGCTCAACAAGCTGATATAGTATGTGCTGTAACTGAAAGTGATTCAGAAGTATTATCTAATTATGGTGCACAGAATGTAATTCTAGCCAGAAATGGAATTTCAAAATGGACAGCAGCAAAGGAGCGAATAGATTATTGGCGAAGCCAATTACCAACAGTTCCTTGGCTCCTGTATGTTGCCAGCGGACATCCCCCTAACTTTACAGGCTTTAAAGCTTGTATTGGCGATTCTTTAGCTTGTATACCTCCAGACTCCAAACTTGTCGTCGTGGGTAGTGTGTGCGAAAGTCTTTATAGCCAGTTAGTTGATACTGACTACAATAGTGTGAATCAAAGTAGGCTTCAGTTACTTTATATGCTCTCAGACGAAGATTTAGCTGCAGTAAAGGAACTTGCAACGGCCTTTCTTTTGCCAATTCCACATGGCGGTGGGTCTAATATAAAAACTGCGGAAGCCATTTACTCGAAAAAATATGTTATTGCTACTGAAACAGCGTTAAGAGGTTATGAGCGTTACAAAGATCTTGATAACATAAGGATTTGTTACAGCAGCCAAGATTTTACTTCATCTATCAGAGCTATCTTAAGCGATACATCACAGCGCACTACTGCAGATGAACCGAAGGACCTAAATGATTTGCTTTGGGAGCATTGCCTTCAGATTATTCCACAAACTGTAAAAAAAGTAATTGAGGGAAAATAAATGTCATCTATCTGGATGGACGTTACTACTATTAGTAAATGGAAGCGTCCTGCTGTTGGAATAATTAGAGTTGAAGCAGAATGTGCAAAGTATGCTATTGGGCAAATTGGTGATGATATTAAGTTCTGTGTATATGATCCTGTTATAGGCTATTATGAGGTTAGCCGCGATACTATAAATTCATATTTTACTAATTTTTCTAAATATCCAAAACAGACAATATTAATTGATAATACATCTAAAACAGGGGCCGAACAGAGGCTAAAAACTTTTTTTTTGAAGTATAGCTCTAAATTACCTAGTTCTATCTCATCTTTCTTACACTCATTTCTTGTCAGAAGAAAAAGTGCCTTTATATATTTTCTTGGTAGTGCAAGGTATTTGAAGGCTGGTCTAAAAGAACTCTTCACCAAACATGAAAATAGTACTTTTCATGAAAAGACTAGAACAAATAAATTAGAAAGGAATTGTCCCTTTAAAAATAATGATATTTATTTATCTCTAGGTCTCGATTGGGATCAGAAAGATTTAATTTACTTATACTCTCTTAAAAAAGAGTTCTCTTTAAAAGTTATATTATTTTGCTATGATGTAATTCCAGTGAAACTGCCTCATCTTTGTGTTGGGAATGTTTCAGCGGCTTTTAGGTATTATTTTTCAAATGTGGCGTGGTGTGCTGATAAGATACTATGTATCTCAGACTGTTCTAGAAAAGATCTCCGTGAACTTTTAATTGAAATGGGGACACCGACTCCTGAATTAAATGTAATACAGTTAGGATGTGATCTACCTGATTTGAAAAATAATGAAAATGAAGCAGCTGAATTGCCAGCAGATCTTAAAAATAGTGAGTATATTCTTTTTGTGTCAACAATTGAAAGAAGGAAAAACCATGAAACGTTGTACAAAGCATATGTCAATTTAATAGAAGAAAAATGTAAAAACTTGCCTGTACTCGTATTTGTGGGTATGCCTGGTTGGGGAGTTAATGATTTTCTTCAAGATATTAGCCTTGATCCAAGAGTAAAAGAAAAAATTAAAATTTACAATAACATTGAGGATAGTATGCTCTCACTTTTGTATAGGAACTGTCTTTTCAGTGTATATCCTTCGTTGTATGAAGGCTGGGGACTGCCTATATCTGAAAGTCTGGCATATGGGAAATTTTGCTTAGCTTCAAATGCTGCCTCTATACCAGAAGCTGGCGGAGATTTTATCGAATATGTATCTCCTTGGGATGTAATTGGTTGGGCCGAAGCGCTGAAGAAGTATATTTATTCTAAAGAATTACTTGCTGATAAAGAAAAAAATATAAAGCACTTTTATAAAGTTAACTCGTGGCATTCATCTGCCGAGACTATTTTTGAACATGTAAAAGCTATTGATAAATAAAACAGAGGTTAGAATGAAAACTGCAGTAATTACTGGCATTACAGGCCAAGATGGTGCATATCTGGCTGAATTGTTACTTGAGAAAGGCTATAAAGTTTATGGGACCTACCGTCGTACAAGTTCTGTTAATTTTTGGCGTATTGAAGAGTTAGGTATTGATAAAAATCCTAATTTGCATTTGGTTGAATATGATCTTACCGATCTCTCTGCCAGCATTCGTTTGTTACAAACTACGCAAGCAACTGAAGTGTATAATCTGGCTGCGCAAAGTTTTGTCGGTGTTTCTTTTGACCAACCGGCAACAACGGCGGAAATTACCGGTATTGGGCCACTGAATCTGTTAGAAGCCATTCGTATTGTTAATACTAAAATTCGTTTTTACCAAGCTTCTACCTCTGAAATGTTTGGTAAAGTCCAGGCTATACCACAAGTTGAGGACACGCCTTTCTATCCGCGTAGCCCTTATGGTGTCGCTAAACTATATGCACACTGGATGACAATCAACTATCGTGAAAGTTACGGTATTTTTGGTTGCAGCGGCATTCTGTTTAATCATGAGTCTCCACTGCGTGGCCGTGAATTTGTGACTCGCAAAATTACTGACTCAGTTGCAAAAATTAAATTAGGCAAACTAGATATTCTCGAATTAGGGAATATGGATGCTAAACGTGACTGGGGTTTTGCCAAGGAATACGTAGAAGGTATGTGGCGTATGCTGCAAGCAGATGTCCCTGATACTTTTGTTTTGGCAACTAACCGTACTGAAACGGTACGTGATTTTGTTTCCATGGCATTCAAGGCTGCTGGTTTTAATTTGCGCTTTGAAGGTAAGGATGAGAATGAAATTGGGATTGATGTCGCCACAGGAAAAACTTTAGTTAAAGTTAATCCTAAGTTCTACCGCCCGGCAGAAGTTGAACTGTTAATTGGTAACCCGCAAAAAGCTAAAGATGTGCTGGGTTGGGAACCAAAAACAACCTTAGAAGAACTTTGCCTGATGATGGTTGAAGAAGATCTTCGCCGTAATCAACAAGGTTTCTCATTCTGATGGTAATGAATGGCAAGCGTGCCCTGATCACCGGTATCCAGGGGTTTACGGGCCATTACATGGCAGCGGAGTTATCCGCTGCTGGTTACCGGGTATTTGGTTTAGGCTCACAGCCATCAAATGAGCCAGATTATTTTCAAGTAGATTTGCTTGATGTTAAGAGGCTTATTTCTGTCGTTGAGCAGGTGAGACCACATCTTGTCATTCACCTCGCTGCAATTGCATTTGTCGGTCACGGTGATCCTGCCGCTTTTTATGATGTTAACATTATTGGCACCAGAAATTTATTGGCCGCGTTGAGCCAGGTTGCCGATACTGTAGACGCAGTTTTACTTGCCAGTAGTGCTAATGTTTATGGTAATACCCAAGCTGGGATGTTGAGTGAAACCGCTGTAGTAAACCCTGCAAATGATTATGCCGTCAGTAAGTTAGCCATGGAGTATATGGCTAAATTATGGTCAGAAAAATTGCCCATTATCATTGTTCGTCCTTTTAACTATACCGGTGTTGGGCAATCAGATAATTTCTTACTCCCTAAAATAGTTTCTCACTTCAAACGTAAAGCTGATGAAATAGAGTTAGGGAATTTAGATGTATGGCGCGACTTTACGGATGTTAGAGCATTAGTAAAAGCATATTTAGGACTACTTATAGCCAAACCTATTGGCGAGATTGTTAACGTCTGTTCTGGTAGAACCTATTCATTACGTGACGTCATTACCCTATGTGAGGAAATAACTTCACACAGTCTATCTATTCATGTTAATCCAGCCTTTGTTCGTGCTAATGAAGTAAAAATGTTATGTGGTGACGCGAGCAAATTACAAAATATTGTTAATGGCTGGAATACACCGCCATTAGAACAAACACTACGCTGGATGTTGGAAAACAAATAATGAGAGTGGTTTTTTCTACTGACTCTATTAAATACCCACTGACGGGTATTGGCCGCTATACCTATGAGTTAGCACGACAGTTGCAAAGCAATGATGATATTTCAGAACTCTTATTTTTGCAGGGTAGAAAAATATCTCGTGATTTGCCTACTGTTAAGGCTGAGTCGAATGCTGCTTCAGGGTTGAAAAACGCGTTTAAAAACAATGCAATTGCGAGTGAGTTGCATCGACTTTCAGTACCTTGGCTAAAAAGTCTGGCATTAAGACCTTACCAGAGCTGTATCTATCATAGCCCCAATTTTTTTTTACCCCCTCGAGTTGATAATACTGTTGCAACTTTCCATGATCTCTCGATTTTTAAATGGCCCCAGTGTCATCCAGTAAATCGTGTGCGATACATGCAAAAAGAGTTATTACTGACCTTGAAAAGGGCGAAAGTCTTAATTACCGATTCTGAGTTTACCCGCACTGAACTTGCTGATTATTTTAATTACCCTATTGAACAAATAGTTTCAGCTCCATTAGCTAGTAGTGATGAGTTTTATCCGCGCGAGTATACATCTCTACAAAGTTTAATGACGCGATTGGGCTTGGTGGCGGGGCAGTACACATTATTTACCGGTACTATCGAACCAAGAAAGAATATTTCAACCTTGCTTGATGCTTATGAGAGAATGCCTTTAGAGCTTCGAGCTCGATTTCCATTAGTCATCTGTGGTTTTTCTGGTTGGAATAGCGAGTCCTTGCATCGCCGTTTTGAAAAAGCTGCTCAACAAGGTTGGCTTTTATACCTTGGCTATTTAAGCTCGAATGATTTGCCTTTGCTTTTCTCTGGTGCCAGGACATTTTTATTTCCTTCATTGTATGAGGGGTTTGGCTTACCGGTTCTTGAGGCGATGGCATCAGGTGTTCCTGTTGTTTGCTCAAATTCTGCCTCATTACCTGAGGTTTTAGGTGAGTCTGGTTTGATGTGTGATGCTTTGGATGTTGAGGGATTGGCTACTGCTATCATTAAAAGCCTGGAAGATGAAGATTGGCGGACCATCGCAATAGCAGCTGGTCTCGTCAGGGCTAATACCTTTTCCTGGAAACGATGCGCTCAGGAAACAATTAAAGCCTATAAGCAGGTATTATAATATAATGATAAAAGTACTGCATTTTTATAAAACATATTATCCAGATTCTTTCGGCGGTGTTGAGCAAGTTATTTTTCAATTATGTGAGGGGGGGGGGAGTCGTGATATTGATTCGACAGTGCTTTCTTTAAGTAAACGTGGCAGTATTGTAAATAAAAAAATAGGATCACATACAGTATACTGTTCACCAGTGAACTTTGAAGCAGCGTCAACTCCATTTTCATTTCAAGCGCTTAAAGATTTTAAAAAACTGGCTAATCAGGCTGATGTAATTCATTACCATTTTCCATTCCCTTTTATGGATATGGTTCACTTTCTTTCTGGTATTAATAAACCTACAGTTGTTAGTTATCATTCGGATATTGTCAAACAAAAAAATATTTTAAAAATATATGCACCGTTAATGAATCGATTTCTTGGTAGTGTTTCTCGGATTGTTGCTGCGTCTCCAAATTATGTCGCTACTAGCGTAACTTTAAAAAAATTCGCTAATAAAGTGAGTGTTATCCCTTATGGCCTTGATGAGAAATCTTATCCGATAGCAACATTAGAACGCTTGGAATTATGGAAAAATAAATTTGGTTCGCGTTTTTTCCTGTTTGTGGGTGCCTTTCGTTATTATAAAGGCCTGCATATTCTTATCAAGGCAGCTCAAAATTCTACTTACCCGATTGTTATTGTCGGGGCAGGGCCTATCGAGTCGGAACTGAAAAAACAGGTAGAAGAGTTAAAAATTGAGAATATCCATTTTCTTGGCGCTGTATCCGATGAAGATAAAGCCGCACTTTTGACTCTCTGTTATGCAGTAGTTTTCCCATCTCATTTACGTTCTGAGGCTTTCGGTATCACTTTATTAGAAGGCGCGATGTATGGTAAGCCTCTAATCTCAAGCGAAATCGGGACAGGAACAACATTTATAAATGTTGATCAACATACTGGAATAGTTGTTCCTCCATCGGATCCTGCGGCATTGAGAATTGCTATGGATAAATTATGGGATAATGTTGAGCTGTCAGAAAAATTTGGTCACAATGCTAGAAGTCGTTATTTAGACAATTTCACCTCTGACAAAATGGTTTCAAGCTATATTGATTTATATAATGAAATTATTGACAAATAATTGTTAACTTTAGCACTCATATTATTGTATAAAATTTATTTTTATTAATAGTCTAACATTCATTCAACTTCCTGTTCATGACACTGGATGAAATATTTACTGATAGTTTCATAAAGTAATCAGGAACATTCTGATGTAAGCTTTTCCGTAGATAAATGAATAATGAACAACTCAAGCTTATTTTTTCTTAATCCGCAGAATTAATCTAACCAGATTTAACTGTTTAAAGTTGCAGAGGTCATAGCAATGAAGTGTTTGAAAGCAGTCATTCCTGTTGCCGGGCTTGGCACCCGCATGTTGCCAGCCACCAAGGCGATTCCGAAAGAAATGCTGCCAGTAGTTGATAAGCCCCTGATTCAATATATTGTTAATGAATGTGTTGCTGCCGGGGTCAAAGAGATCGTACTGGTGAGCCACTCTTCGAAGAACGCAATAGAAAACCATTTTGATACTTCATTTGA
>NZ_JBLWEX010000192.1:0-14648 GCF_048323875.1 Yersinia sp. LJYL362 | reverse complement strand
TAATAATTCATGGGATAAATCCTAAATTTACTTAATGATACAAAGAAGAATGAATTTTTAACGTTGCGCACTGTCCTTGATCGAGTTTTGTGTCATTCAGAGGACGCATAACAAACCCATAAGCATTTCCTAACTTTGCTGCCATACGCAATCTAATGCGGTCATTTTCTGACAATTCGGGTAGCCATCCAAGAACAACACTGTAATTTCCCGTCAACAACGCCTTTTCCATGGCATCAACAGTGGATAATGGATTGATCTGCCTCGCCTGAACGACTTTACTCATTGGCAAACCTGATTGCTGTAACCATAAACGACTCAATTTCTGTTCTGGGGTCAGCCACAAGAGCCACCGGGACTGTTTACCGAGCTGTTGTAATAAGGGAAGCAGTAATTGTGCTACCGCAGGCTGATTTTCACTGTACACAAGTTCACTGATAAGGCCACTATCGGTTGGTGCATCAACTCTTTCCTGTGCGTCACGGGTAATAAGAGAATGATAATTAGCATTATAAGGTTTTAGTGATTGAGTACGCATGATGAACCTCGCCTGTGGTGTCCTGTATGTATATACAGTAGTCACTGTTTGTTCGAAGATCAACTAAATTTTTACAAGACGCTTCGCATTATTGCGATGTAAATGCGCAAAAGTTGATTTTGTGTTTGGCTCAGTTATCCATATTGCGTATTTTCTAATTAGTTGTTCCTCTTACACTTATTGCAACTAAAAAGGGACGTTGGATCGGATTTTTACTAAAGGAGTAGTGATGAAAAAAGTATCAGAGCACAAGATAATGCAGGCTCGGTGTCGTTTTGATTTTTTGGGCCAAATCACAGTCCGCTCACAATTTGGTGGTTATGGCTTGTTAGCCAATAACATTATGTTTGCAGTCGTTTCGGAAGGGGAGTTGTATCTACGTGCGAATGACTTGGTTGAAAACTTATTCCGCACCAGAGGGATGGTTAATCTTGTTTATGCTAAACGCGGTCTTCCTGTTTCACTGCGTTATTATTGGGTTGACTCGGTATTGTGGGAAGACGATCTTGCATTACGCCACTTTGCAAAACAGTCATATCAAGGGGCTAAATCCGAAGTTTTAAGTAAAAAAAGTCCCCCGGTTCGTTTGAAGGATTTACCCAATCTCAGTGCCAGCCTTGAACGGCTACTATGGAAAGTCGGTATTCAGAGTGCGGCAGAGCTGAAGCTTGAGGGGGCTAAGCGTTGTTATCTGAAGTTACGCACATTACGGCGCACATTAGGTGTCAATGTATTATTGGCTCTGGCTGGCGCGATAAGTGGTCACCACTGTGCGGTGTTGCCGTTAATATTGCGTAGCGAGCTGATTGAATGGTTTGAAATGCACATTCAACCGGCCGATGTCAGGCAATACGAAATAATATAGAGAAGGGCCATTGATAGAAACTGGCCCGAGATTTCATTAGCCAGCCTGGCCAATGCGTTTATTGAGTTCACTAAGCTCAGGTAATAATTCGAGCAATAAGCCAATCTGTTGTAAAACCAGTTGATCTTTGCTCTCCGGCTCAGGATTACAGCTCTGTAGCCGGGTTAATAAGCCCGCTAATACTTGTGTCATTTTTGTACTGTCGGGTTGTTCTTGTTCAAGAGCACCTTCAACATAACAAATAGCATCATCGAGTAAATTCAACGTGGCAGTATTGGTCAGTTTTTCACGGTGAGCACCTAATGCAGAAATATAACTCAGCATAGTGTGGTTGAGGCAAAGTAAACGAAATGCTGCTTCCTGAGTCTCTTTGTCGTTCTTGGGTTCCGCTGACATATTTGAAATAACAGAGGCCAATTCAGCATCGCAATTATGTGCATCACGCCGGGCAACACGGTAGGGCAAGCTGTTATCTTTGCCTTGATAATATTGCACTAAAATAGCATCCAGATAACGGCAATTTGCATTAAGTGTTCTGTGAACCACGGCGGGAAGTTGGCGGAATTTCCAGTCAGGCCAGATAAAACTCACTGCGACCCAGGCAATAGCGCAACCAAGTAGCGTGTCAAACACCCGCGGCGCGGCAACCTCAAATCCTTCCCCGAGTAAGTTAAAACAGAGCAAAACCAACAAAGTAATGAACATCGTTGCATGAGCATACTGAACATTGCGGAAAGCAAAAAAGAGTACGCCAGTAATGACGATCAGGATTAACTGACCCTCAATAGACGGCACAAAATAAAGGATGGGTAGCCCTATAAGGATACCTGCCAAGGTGCCAATAATTCGCAGCGCGAGGCGGCGTCTCGTCGCATTGTAGTTGGGCTGGCAGACAAAAAGGCTGGTCAGCAAGATCCAATAACCATGACGCATGCCAGTAAGTTGAATAAACGCATATCCCACGCAGAGTACAACGGACATGCGCACAGCATGTCGGAAGAGTGCGGATTGAGGGGTCAGATGGCGGCTGATACGCAGCTTGATATCACTCCATCCGGTGAGACGATCGTCGGATAAGCGACTTTCAGGTTGTGGGCCTTCAGCTAATACTTGTTCTGATTCAATGCCAGCCAGTTGGGCATCAATGGCGCGCAGGTTTTTGAGCAAATGAGACAGTGCTTTAACTTGCGGTACATTCTCATTCTGTGCCAGCTCTCGGGCCAATGCAGCATCTAAAAATGTAAACGCCCGTTCGAAACGCGGGTCATGCTGATATTTTTGTCTCATCAGGATGGATTGCGACAGCTTCATGCAGGCTCTGGCTTGCATGCTGAGCAGGCGTTGAAAGCGGAATAACACGTCGCTGTAGCGAAATTTTTCCCGCAATACCTGATATTGAACATGTGATGAACTGGCGCGTTCATGAATATCTTGCGCAACAAAATAATAGTGGAGGGTGCGCCGGGTTTCGCGCTGACCGCGATCACCTTTCAGCCGCGTCACAAGTGAGGTTTTGGCTTGGTTCAATGTCGAGACTAATGTACCGTTGGCCATTGCTACATCTATAAGTGGTTGATTAACATCAGGTTCTAGATCAGGATCAAATAGATTAGCTTTTGCCTCAAGATATTGGGCCAGATGTTGATAGCAACGGGCCAGATTATCCTGTAACGGGCGGATAGGAAAAATAAGATGTCCACATAGGGTCAGAACATTATACCAAACGGCACCGAGTATCAGTAACAGGGGTTGCTGATACCAAATATGGTACATGGAAGTACCCAACATGGTGTAAATGGCAATTAATAATGCGCCAAAGGCGATGGTGGCATAACGTTGGCCTAAGGCACCCAACAGAATAAAGCCACAGGTTGAAAAGGTCAGGCCAAGGGCAAAAAACCAAGGATAAGGAAATAACAGCTCAATAGAGGCTGATGCGATAAAAAAACAAATCAGCGTAATGAATAGATTACGTAACCGCCCAGCCAGGCGGTCATCAAGATCAGTTAATGCTGCGGCCACGACACCCAGTGTTAAGGGGATTGTCAGCTTTGGCTGATCAATCCACCACGGAACCGCCGTTACACCCACCAGCGCGATAAATATACGAACATGATAAAGCAGGCTGCTATTGTAGATATAACGGCGTAAACCAGTGACGAAAGTGAGCACAAAAAACCTCTAAAAACAGAAAATTCAGCGTTGCTGATACTGGCGTTGAGCATTGGCCATTCTTGCCTGTTGTGCCATTTCAACAGAAACGACACGGCGACCCACAGGCCATAACGCGATGGCAGCAATCTTAAAATTGGCAATCCCGACCGGAATCCCAATTATGGTGATACATTGCACAATTCCGGTGGCAATATGTGATAAACATAACCACCAACCAAATAAAATAAACCAAACGATATTCAGCAAAGAACCACCCGCGGTTAGCAGAGGATTACTTTTTTCTGGGTATAATTCATTGACATGGATCGCCTCATTGCCATAAGGGAGAAATGATAACTTGGTTATCTCCCAGCAAGAGCGCGTTAATGGTAAGGTGAAAATCAGGATGACGCTGACCACAGTTGCCAATAACCAGCCCAATGTGGTGAAAAAACCACCTAAAACAAAATTAAGAATATTCAGTACAGTACGCATAGTGATTAATCTGCCTAGCTGAATAAAAAAACCGCAATGCGGATGAGTGATAACAGGTGCCATCTATTCTATACGTATGGCGCCGGTTAGTTTCCGTTGTTAACTATCGGATACCTGTTGTTTAAACTCAATTATTTTATTTACACTCCATCATGTTATTTCAATTCACTTAATACGAGTTATGGCGCGCGGATATGGAACTTAAAGCGACATCTTTTGGCAAGCATTTGGCTCAGCACCCCTATAACCGGGTACGCTTGCTCAATGCGGGCATCGAAGTATGCGGTGATAAACATCAATACCTGATTCCTTTTAACCAATTGGTTAACATTCAATGTAAACGCGGTATTGTTTGGGGCGAGATGGAATTTGAGCTTCCGAATCAGCAAGTTGTGCGTTTACATGGCACCGAGTGGCAAGAAACTCAGCGTTTCTATCATCATTTACTGGGCATCTGGCAACAATGGAGTGAGGAGATGAGCCGGGTGTGTGTTGACGTTTTGCATAAACAAGTTGAACTGATTAAGCGAATTGAGCAGCAGGATAAATGGTTTAAACGCAGCGAGTTAAGTCAGCTACAAGCATCTATCCGTGAGGCTTTTACCTCACTGCCGATGCCTGTTCAGCGCTTAATCGACTTTGACTCTTGCCGCGCAGATTATGAGCTTTGCTTGCGCTGGCTGGAGCAGGGTAACCGAAGTGTTGACCGCCGCAATCAGCAATGGACTCATCGCATGCTGGAGGAGCATCAGGACTTCTTCCAGAACGTTGAAAGTTCTCCGCTAAATGAGTCGCAAAGTAGGGCAGTCGTCAACGGTGAGGATTCGGTTTTAGTGTTGGCCGGTGCTGGCAGTGGCAAAACGTCTGTATTGGTTGCTCGAGCGGGTTGGCTACTGCGGCGCAATGAAGCTCTGCCTGAGCAGATTTTACTGCTCGCTTTTGGCCGCCAGGCCGCGGATGAAATGAACAGCCGCATCAAACAACGTCTTGGCGTGGATGATATTCAAGCCAAAACTTTCCACGCGCTCGCGTTGCAGATTATTCAGCAAGGTAGCCGTAAAACTCCGGTGATAAGCAAACTGGAATCAGACAGCCAGGCCAGGCGCTCACTGCTTATCAAACATTGGCAACAGCAATGCAGTGAGAAAAAGGCGCAAGCTAAAGGGTGGCGCGAGTGGTTAACCGACGAGCTTGAATGGGATATTGATGATGGCGAATTTTGGCGTGATTCGCGGCTCGCAGCTCGGCTAGCCGGGCGACTTGAGCGCTGGTTAGGTTTGATGCGCATGCATGGGGGGAGTCAGGCTGAAATGATTGAACAGGCTGATGAAGAAGTGCGTGCTCTCTTCCAAAAACGTATACGGCTAATGGCACCGTTATTGAAAGCATGGAAAACAGCGCTTAAAGAAGAGGGCGCGGTTGATTTCTCCGGGCTGATTCATCAAGCCGTCAATTTGCTGGAAAAAGGGCGTTTTGTCAGCCCGTGGAAACACATTCTGGTTGATGAATTTCAGGATATTTCGCCACAGCGTGCCATGCTTCTGAGTGCTTTACGCAAACAAAATAAGCAGACCTGCCTGTTTGCCGTTGGTGATGACTGGCAGGCGATATACCGTTTCAGCGGAGCAGAACTTTCTCTCACCACCGCTTTCAGCCAGAATTTTGGCGAAAGCGCAGAATGTGCATTGGATACTACCTATCGATTTAATGACAGGATTGGTGAGATTGCTAACCGGTTTATTCAGCAGAATCCCTATCAACTGAAGAAACCGCTGAATAGCTTGAGTCAGGGGAATAAAAAATCGATTGTCATTTTGCCGAGTGAGCAACTTGAATCTCTGTTGGATAAGTTAAGTGGTTTTGTCAAAGATGATGAGCGCATTCTTATTTTGGCTCGTTATCACCATTTACGGCCCGAAATTTTGCAAAAAGCAACCACGCGCTGGCCGAAATTAACCATTGATTTCATGACGATCCACGCCAGTAAAGGGCAGCAGGCTGATTATGTGATTATTGCTGGATTACATGAGGGAAATGATGGTTTCCCTGCTGTGGTGCGCGAGTCAATTTTGGAAGATGTGCTGCTACCGCCCCCAGAAGATTTCCCTGATGCGGAAGAACGGCGCTTACTTTATGTCGCCATGACGCGAGCAAAACATCAAGTTTGGTTGCTGCAAGATACAGCTAACCCTTCTATTTTTGTTAATCAACTTAGTGAGTTAGGGGTGCCGATCCAACGCAAACCTTAGCCAATATGGGGCGTTTTTGTGAGAAATGAAACCCGGAGATGTTATCACTCCGGGTTTCATCATTATTTCAGGCGTTGCTGTAAGTAACGCTCATAATCCGGGATGGCAATAGTCACTTCGCCGCTAAACAAGGCGGAGTCAATTAAGAAGTCGGCGGTAGAGCGGTTAGTCGCAACCGGAATATTCCAGACTGTGGCAAGACGTAGCAGGGCTTTGACATCAGGGTCATGTGGTACGGCATTGAGTGGGTCCCAGAAGAAAATCAAGATATCAATTTTCTTCTCAGATATCAGCGCGCCCACCTCTTGGTCTCCACCCATAGGGCCACTGAGTAAACAGTGAACATCAATACCTGTTGCTTTCTGTACCAGGTTTCCGGTGGTGCCAGTCGCATACAGTTCGTGTTGTGACAAAAGGTCTCTGTTTTGCATGACCCATTCGAGCAGAGATTTTTTGCAATGGTCATGAGAAACCAGGGCAATATGCTTGCGTGCCGCAATGGTGCGGGTGGTGAGTTCCATCAACTTTTCCTTCAATGTACCCGTCATAGCTCAAGCTGCATGGGCGTTGGCTGCCTTCCTGCAACTCAAATTATTTAGGATATGAGTGCCAGCGGTTTGCAGACAGATTACTGAAATGGTGTTTTAGTTCATAGCAGTAACGCAAAGAAATGCGAGGAAACAAGCATAACCTGATGTTTAAGAACGAGCTTGAGCTTATTTGGTTACTTCAGTGGCTGCTTTTTAGCCCATAATAAGAAGCGTTGCTGTGTGTCTGCGTCGGCTTGCAAGAACCAATATTGCAGCATCTGTTCTGCCACATTTTCACCCTGCAAATTGGTGGTTTTTTGTGGGGAATTGGTTCCTGCAACTGCAATCGTGGTGCCCGGAACTGCGCTCACTGGCGAGGGGGGGATAGTAGCAAAAGAGGGAACCGAAGCACCGAATTGCCCGACGTTATAAGTTGCCATAGCTGTTTCAAGCGTTGTCGCAGTATTAAGATTATCCTGATGTAATACATCGTGGCGTACCGATAATGGCCGCCCATTATCGCCAATTAGCTGATATGACGGGTTTTTAGAAAACTTGTTACCATCTCGCTCGGTCTCGATTACGGGTAGTTTTATCGCCACTGACCGGACATTGCGGGTGTTGAACACCACCACTAATGGTGGGGATGAATACAAGACTTTGGGATCCGTTGGGAGAGGTTTGGCAACTTTGAATAGAATTTGATGCTGACCGCTATTTAGCTCCAGGCTATCAGCCCCTTTGAGTAAAGAACCTGACATATTTTTGCCATCGACCACCAACAGGTCAATTTCCGGAGCGAGTTTTAAGGTCGTGGCTATAGCTGATGTACTACAGCAAACGGCCAAAATCCCTGCGACCACCAGACCAAATTTCATGTGCTACTCCTGAGGTGATATCCACTTACATTGTCAGACACGCTAGATTATGTGTCAAAGTCTTTCCGGTTGCCCATATTTATTTACTTTCTGAAACATTCGGTATAAATATGTCGTCGTTATCTTAATGAATTCTAAAGATAAAAGAGCCAATCTAACAGCTATTACTGCTATAACTATTAAACCAAATCAATTAGGGAGCATTTATCCGCAGTTTTCTGAATGATATACATTGAGATGTCACCTAATATTGGTAAATCCATCCGGATGCAAATGGATTGGAGTATTCTTTTAGCGCATCAGAGGAACTGAAACATGCACGATAAAGACATTGCTGACATTCTCCAACAGGTAAAGACAATTGCTTTAGTAGGGGCCAGCGACAACCCCGCGCGGCCCAGCTACGGCGTGATGAATTATCTGTTAGAGCAGGGATATCAGGTCACACCAGTCAGCCCTAAACTGGCGGGAAAAACGTTATTGGGTCAGCAGGTTTATGCTGAATTAGCCGATATTCCTTATCCTATTGATATGGTAGATGTATTCCGCAATGCTGACGCGGCATATGGTGTTGCACAGGAAGCTATTGCTATCGGAGCCAAGGTGCTGTGGCTGCAAATCGGTGTTATCAATGAGTTGGCTGCAACATTAGCCGCAGATGCCGGGCTAAAGGTTGTTATGGATCGCTGCCCTAAAATTGAAATTCCGCGATTGGGATTAGAGAAAGAGTAATATTTTTGGCATCAATAGCCTTGAATTTCCCCTATAAAAAACCCGGCAATCAGTGCCGGGTTTTATCAAGAAATTTTAACGTCTAGTTGCGCAGACGCGGAGCCTGTAGCTGATGACGGATAGAGGCTGCCAGTTCATCTAATGAAGGTTGCTCAGGATGGGCATCCATATCTTCATAAGTCAGCTGTGCCTCTGCCAGATAAGTATGTACCGGTTGCCCTTCATCATCTTCAATCACCACGTGATACCAAGGCGACAAACGCAACGTATCATTGTTTGCCACCTCATCTGGTGCTGGTGGCTCAAGAGAGTATTCAGGATCGATATCAATTACTACACCTAAGTAGCCGTGGAGGCGGTGGCGAACCTGCTGCCCGATACCGAATTTGCTCGCGATCATGATAACCTCCTGGGAAACTATTACGCTGCTTTATATATGAGGGCAACGCAGGGCATTTCAAGTCACATTATCCGACACGCAAATCCTTTCAGATACAAACCTTCAGGGTATGTCGCGATAACCGGGTGATCCGCTGCCTGACGGAACTGCTCTATAAATTGTATATCATGACCTGCATCTAACGCAGCATCGGCTAAAATTTTCTGGAATAAATCTGTAGGCATCAAACCAGAACAAGAGAAACTTAATAAGATGCCGCCTGGGCGTAAAAGCTGTATCGCTAACATATTGATATCTTTATAGCCGCGACAAGCACTGGCCAATTGGCTTTTATTTTCCACAAATTTCGGTGGATCCATGATGATCATGTCAAACTTTTCTCCTTGCGCGCGATAGTTGCGCAGCAATTGGAATACATCATCACGAATAAATTCGGATTTACTTAGATCTAGCTGATTTAGCTCAACATTTTGTTTAGCGATATCCAACACGGATTGTGAAGTATCAACACTGATAACTTGTTGGCAATTCCCCATCAGCGCTGCCACGGCAAAGGCTCCGGTATACGAGAAGCAGTTCAGAACGCGACGGCCATCGGCATAATTACGCGCCGCTAGGCGGCTATCTCGCTGGTCTAAATAAAAACCTGTCTTATGACCATGCTGAATATCTACCAGCAATTTCATACCGTGCTCAGTGATAGGTAATAGTGCCGGAGGCATCTCGCCCCAGACAGTACCTTGGGTCAGTTCCAGACCTTCTTTTTTACGCACTGAAACATCGGAGCGATCATAAATTGAGCATTCTGGATAGCACTGTTGTAATGCACTGACCAGCGCTGCACGCTGATGTTCAGCACCTGCCGAGAGCAATTGCAACACCAGGAAGTTTTGGAAACGGTCAATGGTAATACCCGGCAAGCCGTCGGATTCACCGGCAATAAGACGGTAGCCATTTAAGCCATCACGTTGTGCCAACCAATCGCGCCAGCTCTGCGCCTGCTGTAGACGGCGAACAAAGAATTCGCTGTCGATAACTTCATCTTGTTGGAACGTCCAGACTCGGGCCACAATTTGTGACTCAGGTGAGTAGGCCGCACGAGCCAGCCATTTTCCCTGGCTATCAAGAATATCGATGGTTTCACCGGCAGTGGGTTTGCCTTCAAGGCGCAGCACAGCCCCAGAGAAGATCCATGGATGGCGGCGAAGTAAGGATTTTTCACGTCCTTTAGCAAGAACAAGAGATGGGCGCATTATAATATTCTTTTAAGATCAAATAGTTGAAATTGACAAGTCATTATCAATCAAAATAAGGTCACAATGATATAGCAATATCATGCCACTCACTACCACGACTGCCTTGATAGCTTGCTCTTACTTGGGCAACTTAGCCTGTTATCAACCGCTCTCTCAGATTCAATAGAAAGGTCGAAAATTTTTCACTAACATATTCATAGAGCTATAATTACTTCCTTGGTTCAAATTTTCTTCATCGTAGGAATAGCATATATGACTAATAAGCAAACTCACTTAGAACTCACCGAAAAGCAAAAAGAAGAAATTGATTTAATTGCGCTACAGCGGGTTGACGCCATGAATAGCGATGAGTTTCTGTGTAACACCATTGACCAAAAAATTCATTCGATGGAAGAACACCTTAAATCCTATTTCCAGTCGCGTTTTTCGTTCCATTTGAAACAAAAGAACGGCGAGAAATAGAGGTAAATTTCGTTGGAAAACATAAAAGAAATCATCATTTATCTCTCTCAGTCATTACAGCTTTTCCTGGAGTTCTTGTCTGTTATTTGTGTTTTTGTCGGGCTGGTAAAGTCGCTGCCCACTGCAATAACAAATTTTAAGAATCAGTCGATACTCCACTTAATGAGAACGCGTTTTGGTACCTGGCTGGCTTTGGCGCTAGAGTTCCAATTAGCGGCTGATATCTTGGCTACCACTATTAACCCAAGTATGGAGGAATTGATCAAGCTGGCCATTATTGCTGTTATACGAACATTCCTTAATTACTTCTTATCCAAAGAGTTAGAGTCGGCGGAAAGTAATTTTGCCAACGCCAGCGCGCATCATGGGAAAAAGTAACAATAGATGAGGAACTGATATGGCAAAAGTATGCACTGCTGCTTATGTTTATGGTGTCGTTCAAGGTGTGGGGTTTCGCTATAGCACACAACGTCAGGCACTGGCGCTAGGGGTCACAGGGTATGCCAGAAATTGTGATGACGGCAGTGTAGAGGTTGTGGCTTATGGCGAGCAACAAGCGGTCGAGCAATTGATGGAGTGGATTAAGCAGGGCGGGCCACGCGGGGCGAGGGTTGATCGCCTGCTGACCGAGCCTTATCCAGCCACTCCATTTGAGACATTTAAAATTCGCTATTAGCTGGCCAATCAGCAGGTTGCGTCAGGATTAAATACATTTCACCGGCTTTGGCAATCCGGCAATTTTTGTGGCTTGCTTTGCCGGCCCTTTGGGGAAGAGACGATAGAGGTAGCGGCTATTGCCTTTTTCTTCACCGTATTTCTGCGCCATGGCTTTGACCAGCATACGGATCGCCGGTGACGTATTGAATTCCTGATAAAACGCACGCACAAAGCGCACCACTTCCCAGTGCGGTTCGGTGAGTGTGATGCCCTCTTGCTCAGCCAGTATTGGGGCCAGTGCTTCGCTCCAGTCGGCGCTGTCTTTCAGGTAACCCTGCGCATCGGTCTCAATCGTGCGTCCTTCAAACTCCAACATATAACCTCAGTTATCCCATCAATGAAACGGCTGCTAATTTAGCAAATATTTGCCTGTATCCCAAAGAAGTCTATGCTTTCGCTCGGCAAAGTGACAGAAACGTCATTGAGAGCCGGGAGGCTCGCTTGTTGTACAGTGAATCATCACCATGACGATTAATTCATCATTCAATAATCATATGGTGGCTTTTTACCCGATTAAACACAAACAAGCTTTACAAGCGGCAGAGCTCTGTTTATAGTTCGGCTCGTTGCGGAGGGGTGGCCGAGTGGCTGAAGGCAACGGTCTTGAAAACCGTCGACGGGTAACCGTTCGAGAGTTCGAATCTCTCCTCCTCCGCCATCTTCTCTTAGTATCTCTTATCTTTTCAGTACCTTTCCCAAATAATCATTCAGCATTTCTCAGCATAACAAGCAGGTAAGACGTTTTGTTTCGTCTGTCTCGGACGTTCAGAGGCAATAATGTTTATACCGGTTATACCTCAAGTGGCATGTACGCAGACTATGTTTATTATTTGGTCCATCCTTGGACCTTGTCGCTGCAAATATTTTATATTTTTGCTAGTTCTGTTCCTGAACCTGTTTGTTTAATTGCCAAGACAACAGCGAAGTAAATGCCTGCCAGCGATTAAAGGTTTTTTCCTGATCTTCATTCATCGGCTGAGGTGCGGCTAGCAATAATCCCTCTTTATCAACCCACCGATGGAACTCCCCTTTACCCGATAAGCTGAAAGCCCCCTGTTGGGTGATCATTAGATTAGGGTTATAGCCCTGGCACCATAGAGGGTCTGGTTTCTCAGACAATAAGTCGCAACCCGTTCGGTAATACGGTGCTTCTGACAAACTAAGCTGATATAGCGTAGGCCAGATATCTTTATGACTGCCCACCCGGGATGCATCAAAATGACTGTTCTGGCGATAATTCTTGGGTACATAAAGATAAAATGGAACCGCGTAACTAAGTGCAAGTTCGGCGGTGTCAGGATAGCTAATACCACGGATATTATGATCGCCTGTTGCAGCAATAATAGTATGTTCACCCAATGGTTGGTGTTTTACCCAGCTAATAAATTGTCCTAACTGATCATTGGTATAGCGTAGCGTATGAAATACTTCCTCTAGCTGTTTTCCGCTGGCCAGATTATTCAGTCTTTGCTTTTCGGCATCTGATAATTTGATATCTGTCTTGAGGTAACTATTAGGTGCTTTGAACGGAGGATGATGAGAGGTTGACATCGACATGATGAATACATGTTCACCTTCTTTGTCGGCCTGCGCTAAACGTTCCTCGATATAACGGAACATAAATTCATCAGGTACACCCCAGGTGCCAGTTTCAGCTTCGGGATAGCGCTTTCTCAGCCCGTTTTGTTCAACAAATTCACTTACGCCCAAGTGAGGTAGGAACTGATTTAGATTGCGCCAAGAGCCATTACCCGAAGTAACGAAAATAATTTTATATCCATTAGCAATGAAAGGTTTAAACATATTGCTATAAAAATCAGCATTTTGAGCGCTTGATTGGCTGATGTTATTATTTGGGCTACGAACGAAGAAGCGGCTCAGACTATCAATAGTGCCATTCCCTTCGGAGATAAAACGGCTGAAACGCCAGTCAGTTTGCCAGTGCTGTTTTAGCGCGCCGAAAACATCACGATCCTCGCGATCATAGCCTTCAAGGTAATATCCCATGCTTTCCATAACAGCGAAAACAACATTAGGTGGCGATTTTTTCGCGATAGGGTTAGGGCCAGTTTGAGCCATAAATTGCTTCAGGCTAGCCTCGGTAGGTGTAGCAAAAAACTGACTGAACAGTTCTTCTCCCTGTTTGTCGGTTGCTTGAGAAAAGTTGTTATATTCCCGGTGGGCTTTAATTGCCCAAGTTAACGCTATCGGACCACTTGGTGTCAGCATATTTAATAAAGTGACATCTGAAATCTGTGCATCGGACTGTCGTAGAGGGAACGTACCCAACGAACCGCGCGTGCCAACAAAACTAATTGCGAGGATAACCAGCGTTGAAATGGCCGATACGGCTATACAGTGGCGCTGTTCAGGCCAGGTGCTTATTTTTTTCTGCCAACGGCGACAAATCCATAAAATTGCGACTACAACCAGAATAAGACAAATAACACTGCGAATAACTGGATAGTCGCTCCACAAGGTTTTCAGCACCGCTGTCGTATCATCTTCCACCAGTCCGAAAATAAAAATATCAATTGGTCTTTGGTAGGTCGCGTAATAGAAAATATTTCCGACGGTGAGTATTGTTATTAATGTACCAAGGATCGTTGCGAGCCAAGGCCAGGAGCGTTGCCAAAGCTTGAAGCTGTTGTTACCAAGCGCGAGTATACCCGCAATTAATAAGCACGGCACAAACATCAAACTCGCGATACGAATATCAAATAGTCCACCAATCAAAAACATACGTCGTATATCAACTGATGAACTTGCCAATAATTCCGGGTGACAATAGTCCGTTAGAAGATAGACTCTTCCCGCTAGCTGGGTAGTGACGGCCAGTAGCCATGGGAGCAACAACGCAATAAAAGCGTGTTTAAATCTGTAAAACCACATAATTCCTTTTCCTGTGTGTTTGCTATGGCAAAACATATTTACTTAATCAGAGATATCTTCGGTTCTTTCACATTAAGCTCAGCATTACTGAACCGAGCTCAGGGTATCGGCAGTGGAAGATAAATAATTAATAAATAAGGAAAATAAATTTAAAATAATACATTTGGCCTTACGTTTCTTTAACTAAAAACATCATTTCTTTAACAAAAAACATTTCACTTGCTGAAATTGAAAAGTGGCATCTATCTCAGATTTAACTCTTTCATGAAGCGTCACACTGTAGTTAACGATATCTGATACCTCTAAAGAGGTATGCATTTGATTTTATGTAAAAAATGATCAATAGGCTGCGTTTTTTTTGAGCTGGTTCATAAAAACAAATACCCACACAAAAATTGTTTGATCTAAAACAAGCATTCTCACTACAACAAATCATTTGCTGAAAATCCTCCTTACTATCTCCTTAACCCCACTGGGTGA
>NZ_JBLWEX010000191.1:0-14615 GCF_048323875.1 Yersinia sp. LJYL362 | reverse complement strand
CTATCCGTGCCGCAGTATTCCATGAAGGTTTATCACTGATTGAACGTGACCGCGCGGCGGCCTATTTTGCCTCCGAAGAAGACGGCGCACAGGTATTATTGTGTTCAGAAATCGGCTCTGAAGGGCGTAACTTCCAGTTTGCCTGCCAACTGGTGATGTTCGATTTACCTTTTAATCCGGACTTGCTTGAGCAACGTATTGGTCGTCTGGATAGGATCGGCCAAAACCGTGAAATCCAGATAATGGTGCCGTATCTGGAAAATACCGCGCAGGCGATACTGGTGCGCTGGTATCACGAAGGTTTGGATGCTTTCGAGCACACCTGCCCGACGGGCCGCACTATTTATGACAGCGGCTATCAAGAATTGATTACTTATCTGGCAACGCCAAGTGAACAGGAAGGGCTGGATGAATTTATCCACACCTGCCGCCAGCAGCATGAAGGGCTGAAACTGCAATTGGAACAGGGCCGTGACCGCTTGCTGGAGATGCACTCCAACGGAGGCGAACATGGGCAAGAACTGGCAGAAATCATTGCGGATCAAGACAATGACGTCAATTTAGTCAGTTTTGCGCTGAACCTGTTCGATATTGTTGGGATCAACCAGGAAGATCGCAGCGACAATTTGATTGTGCTGACGCCATCTGACCATATGCTGGTGCCGGATTTCCCAGGATTACCACAGGATGGTTGCACGGTGACATTTGATCGCGAACAGGCGTTATCGCGCGAAGATGCTCAGTTTGTCAGTTGGGAACACCCGATCATCCGTAACGGTTTGGATCTGATCCTCTCCGGTGACACCGGAAGCTGTGCGGTTTCGCTGTTGAAAAACAAAGCATTGCCAGTAGGTACTCTGCTTGCTGAATTGGTCTATGTGGTTGAAGCGCAAGCCCCGAAACACTTGCAATTGACCCGCTTCTTACCCCCAACACCAGTACGGATGCTGATGGACAAGAACGGCACCAACCTGGCAGCACAAGTAGAATTTGAAAGCTTCAATCGTCAGTTGAATGCCGTCAATCGCCATACCTCCAGCAAACTAGTCAACGCGGTTCAGCAAGAAGTTCACGCAATGTTGCAACAAGCAGAAGCACTAGTTGAAGAACAGGCGCGTTTGCTGATTGAAGCAGCCAAGCATGAAGCGGACGATAAATTGAGTGCCGAACTGGCACGTTTGGAAGCCCTGAAAGCGGTTAACCCCAATATTCGTGATGACGAAATAGAGACTCTGGAACATAACCGTAAAATGGTGCTGGAAAACCTTAATCAGGCGGGTTGGCGTTTGGATGCCATTCGTCTGGTGGTGGTGACACACCAGTAATTTATCAGAGTGGTATTCAAGCTACAGGATACCACTCTGGTCCATAACCACTGATTATCACAACTGTAATCAGCATCAATCCTCATCCGCCTCTAAGCCTGTATGACGTCGTTACCTGATAAACCTTACGCACCGACTTTCCTCGCTCTAATTTCGCTCGAATAATCTGGTCACATCCCCACTGAAAACTGAAGAACAAAATAATTTAGGCCATCATCTCGTTAGCCAAATTTAAATTAATAAAGCGAATTCATTATTAATGCCCTTTATTTTCAGAATTATGCCCGGTTAATATCTTAAATTAATTTGTTTTCAGATTTTATTTTAGCTTATTAAGCGAACATAAAATTATAATAAGCTGATTTTAATAGCCATCTGATAATAATAAACAAACCTTAAATGAAATTTCATGTAGGAAAATTCCTACACAAAGTTCTCTTGTGTTCCGATATATAAAATATGTTACATGTTGTTTAATTGCCCATCAAATTTGTAGCTTAAGTTCACTCATGGTGTCACAAATGTATCTCTTGTAATTTGATCCAGCATCGCTGGATACAGTAATAAACTCGCTGTGATAAAAATATAGTATGTGCTTGTTTTATTGGTAAATAATTAAATCAATCATATTATCTCTTGTGTATAGGTGTTAATACCGACGAGCCTTAATATGACTGCTTTATCTATTATCAACAAATATCCACTCACAGACTTCAGTCACAACAACAATTTCACCATTTTTATGGCAGATCTCCCGTGCTTGATACACCGGAGTAATCCCGTTTAATTCATCAATACAAATAAGCGTATTTTTTTATTTTTATTCATTATTGACTTATAGAGCATAGATAAGTATGAGCTTGCATCGCGTATCGTCACTACATCAAACCAAATCGTTAAATAAAACACGAATTTCTAAATCAGTAATTTGGGCAAATATAGTCATCCAGGCTATATTTCCGTTAAGTATTACTTTTACCCCTTCCGTAATGGCGGCTGAAACCACCGCGACCTCAGATGAGACCCAGCGTTCGGCCTCACAGGCTGAACAGTCTACCGCTGATGCCGCAACAAGGTTGGCATCAATATTGGCTGATGGTGATTCAGCCAAACAAGCGAGTTCCATTGCGCGTGGCACCGCCACCAGTGCCGGTAATGAAGCATTACAAAAGTGGTTTAATCAGTTTGGTAGTGCGAAAGTACAACTCAATCTGGATGAAAAGTTGAGCCTTAAAGGTAGCCAACTGGATGTGTTGTTGCCACTGACCGATAGCCCAGATTTGCTTACCTTTACTCAGTTAGGTGGCCGTTATATTGATGACCGCGTGACAGTAAACTTTGGCTTGGGCCAACGCCATTTCTTTGCCCAGCAAATGCTGGGCTACAACCTGTTCGTTGATCATGATGCCAGTTATAGCCATACCCGTATTGGCGTCGGTGCTGAATATGGTCGTGATTTTATTAATCTGGCAGCTAACGGCTACTTTGGTGTCAGTGGTTGGAAAAACTCACCAGACCTTGATAAGTATGATGAAAAAGTCGCAAACGGCTTTGATTTGCGCAGCGAAGCCTATTTGCCAACCTTGCCACAACTGGGTGGTAAGCTGATATATGAACAATATTTTGGTGATGAAGTTGGCTTGTTTGGCGTGGATAACCGTCAGAAAAACCCTCTTGCGGTCACTGTGGGTGTGAATTATACCCCAATTCCGTTAGTTACTGTGGGTGTTGACCATAAGATGGGACGCGCCGGGATGAATGACACTCGGTTTAATCTTGGTTTTAACTACACATTTGGCACCCCTCTGGCACATCAGCTCGACTCTGAGGCTGTCGCAATTAAACGTAGCCTAATTGGTAGCCGCTATAATCTGGTCGATCGTAATAATCAGATTGTTATGAAATACCGCAAACAGAATTTGGTTACCCTAGAGTTACCAGCTCGTATTAATGGTGCAGCAAGACAAACCATGCCTTTAGTGGCAAATGCCACGGCACAACAAGGTATTGATCGTATTGAATGGGAAGCCAGTACCTTGACGCTCGCCGGAGGGAAAATGACCGGCAGTGGCAATAATTGGCAGGTAACATTGCCAAGCTATCTGGCGGGCGGTGAGGGTAATAACACTTATCGTATTAGCGCTATTGCTTACGACACCCAAGGTAATGCTTCTCCCGTTGCTTACAGCGATATCGTGGTAGACAGCTATGGGGTGAATACTACCGCCTCTGGCCTGACTGCTTCACCAGAGTCTATGCCGGCCAATGCCACAGCAAGCAGCGTGATTGAACTTGATATTAAGGACAACAATAACCAGCCGATTACAGGTATTGTCGATGAACTCACATTCTCTCTGGAAGTGGCAGAATTACCTGACTCAAAGCGCGCCAGAGTTGCACGTGCCGCGCCATTGCCGAGTGTTGAATATTCGATAACGCAAATCAGCGAGTCAGCGCCTGGGGTTTATCAGGCCACACTCACAGCCGGCAGCAAACCACAGCTGATTAATATCAGCGCTCAGATTAATGGTGTGCCATTGAGTGATGTGAAAACTAAAGTTTCCATGCTTGCCGATGAGAGTACTGCGACAATTCAAGATAGCAGTCTGCAAATTGTGACCAATGGTAGCATTGCCGATAATGCTACGGCGAACCAGGTGAAAGCGGTAGTTGTCGATGCTTATGGCAATAAATTGTCTGGTGTTGCAGTTAATTTCACCGTAGATACTGATGCTAATATTGTTGCGACGACAATCAGTGATAAACAAGGGATTGCAACGGCAACTATCACCAGTTCCAAAGCTAATAGCTACACGGTTAAAGCCGAATTGAATGGTGAAACACAACAGGTTGATGTGAACTTTATCGCTGATGCTGGTAGCGCCACTCTGGATGGCAGTGCTGAACATAAACTGCAATTGGTTACTGACGGTCAGCCTGCCGATGGTAGTAGCACCAATATGGTAAAACTGACAGTGGTGGATAAGTTCGGTAACACCGTGCCTAATATCAATGTCGCTTTCAGTACCACGAGCGATGCAACAATCAGTGAATTTACCGCCACCGATGCTCAGGGTGTCGCCACCGCGAAGATACTCAGTACCAAGGCGGGTAACTATACTGTAACAGCAAAACTTAATGGTATGGACCAACAGGTAGAGGTGAACTTTATCGCTGATACGGCGACAGCCGTCATTACCGCAGATAACTTTACCGTGGAAGTGAATGATCAAACAGCAGGTAGCGGGACTAACCGGGTACAAGCCATCGTACTGGATAAACAGGGAAATCCCGTCCCTAATATGACCGTGACTTTCGCAGCGACCAATGGTGTGACGGTAAAAACCGCGTCAGTCCAAACAGGTATTGATGGTAAAGCGGCAACCGACCTGACCATGACTAATGTAGGTGGTACCATCAGTACGGTAACAGCTGCGATGATTAACACTGCGGGTGTCAGCAGTTCTCATGATAAAGATGTGACGTTCTATCCTGATTTCTCTAAAGCAACACTGAATACCCCAGTGAATGCTTATAGCGGCTTCAGTGTAAGCAGCGGTTTCCCAACCACTGGATTTAAAAACGCCAACTTCCAATTGGCACCACACGGTAATGTTGCCAGTAATAGCGACTATGAGTGGACAAGCAGTGATACTAGTATCAGTGTAAGCAGCTCAGGTTTGGTTAATCTTGACAATGACACGACGGGAACAGTAACCATTACTGCAACCTGGAAACAAGACAAGAGTAAAGTATTCACTTATCAGTTTACGTTAAACGCTTGGGTTGGCGACTATAATTCGACCACAGTGAGTTGGGCTGTAGCCAATAGTGCATGTGTGGCTCAAGGGCTGAGATTGCCAAATGAGAGTGAGCTGTCAACCGGTGGTACGACACGTGGTATCGGTACTTTCTTTGGTGAATGGGGGAATCTGAATAATTATCCTGACTTCCCGTCAGCATCAATTATCTGGACATCAACCAGTGGCAATGATTTCCATCCGAACACGGGGATATCACATGCTGGTGGTAACAGCAGTCTGGCTTATATGTGTGTCAGATAATCACACCATTAGCCTACCCCCATTGAGGGTTAGGCTACTGCGAAAAGACTAAGCGGTTACTAACTTTGTCAACACGAAAGCCAGCGGCTAACCCCGCTGGTTTTTTTGCAAGTTCACTATGAGCAGAATTCGTGATAGAAAAACGCTATTCTCCCTGAGTGATACCAAAAGAGCTTAAGTTCATCCCAACCCCATGCGAATGGGCCATGTTACCAGAGTTGGATATGCAGAAGTCTGGCACCAGTGGTAGTATTATCTCGCATACTCATTTTTCCCTCAGTACCTCTCTTCTATTAGATATGGGTTAACACTAATCCCCCCATAGCGCTGAGATAATAAGCACGTTTCGCTATAGGATCAGGTGTGTCTTTAGAGTTTATGGGACGATAAGATACATGAACATTTAATATATAACTCAAATGGTTATATTGATAAACCTCATAAATAACAGGTAGAAATAGATATATATGATAGTTTTGTATCAGGATCAGCACATCATGGTGGTCAATAAAGCCAGCGGTTTGCTGTCCGTTCCGGGCCGCGCGCCAGAGAATAAAGATAGCGTGATGACCCGTATTCAGGCCGATTTTCCGACGGCTGAATCTGTTCACCGGCTAGATATGGCGACCAGCGGCGTCATTGTGGTCGCGTTGACCAAAGCGGCTGAGCGCGAGCTAAAGCGGCAATTTCGTGAGCGTGAACCGAAAAAGTCTTATATTGCAAGGGTTTGGGGCCATTTAGCACAAGATGAAGGGTTGATTGATCTGCCGTTAATTTGTGACTGGCCGAATCGGCCAAAGCAGAAAGTGTGTTATGAAACGGGTAAACCCTCGCAAACGCTGTATCAGGTACTATCACGGGATGCTGACGGCAGTACGCGAGTCAAGTTATCCCCGATCACCGGCCGCTCACATCAGTTACGGGTTCATATGCTGGCGATAGGTCACCCTATTCTTGGTGATGGCTTCTATGCCCATCCCGAGGCTAAAGCAATGGCATCCCGGTTACAATTGCATGCACAGGAATTATGTATTACTCATCCGGAGTTTGGGACAGTGATGCATTTTAAATGCGAGCCAGAATTTTGATTCTTTCGTAGAAAATCGATTCAGGATCAAACCAGATCGGAACAGTGGCTCCGATCTGGCTTTAGCGTTCCTGACACAAGAACTGTTACTTGAATCCCTTTTCGCGCTTGATCAAATCATACGCGGCCTGGATCTCTTGGGCTTTTTGCTTAGCCATCTCCATCATTTCAGGCGGCAATCCCTTCGCCACCAACTTATCTGGATGATGTTCCCCCATGAGTTTACGGTAAGCACGTTTGATGGTGACACTATCATCAGTACTGCTTACCCCCAGCACCTTGCAGGCATCCTCTAATGTCGGGCCATTTGATGTTTGCTGGTAGCCACCTTGAGAGTATCCTCCCTGCTGACCATGCCAGGCACCACCGCCAAACTGACGCCCGCCCTCGATCATACTCAGGAACTGATCGAATTGACCGCGGGAGATCCCTAACTCTTCAGCAATGACATACAACACTTGCCGTTCATTAGGATGCAATGATCCATCAGCAAATGCGGCCTGTAACTGGATTTCCAGAAACATCCGAATTAAATCAAAACGCCCAAAGCAAACTCCGCGTAATTCCTGCAACCGTTCACGTAACGGGAACCCACTCTCTTTCCCCTCACGAAATGCTTGCTGTGCCGCTGTTCGAGCTTCGCCATGCAATTGCATTCTTTCCATCAATTGGCTGGCGAGTTGAATATCAACCTCCGTTACCCGACCTTTAGCCTTGGTTAAATGTCCCATGACCTGAAAAGTGGTGCGGAAAAAAATTAATTGTCGTGTTTGTTGATCGGCAAAAAAGCCGCGACGCTTTGTGCTACGCGCCCTGTCGACCATATGGCCAACCAGCAACCCAAGTATCGCACCCCAGACTCCACCGGACAGAAATCCCAGTATTAGACCGAGCAGTTTTCCCCAATACTGCATATACTCCTCAATTCATCATGCCGTCAGTCAAAATTTGCATTATCATACTCGGCATTCAGCTCAGCGCCTAACAGCGAGACGTGTAAACGGCCGGATTTAACACTAGCGCAACTGTGATGAGTAATATAGTCTCAGACCGTTTGCCGGCATGATGCCCCCCGATGACGGAACACCAAAACCGCGTATGAAAAAAAGATTCCCAACACTGCTGGCCACATTGATATGGACGGCACTATATAGCCAGCACACTCTGGCTGACCTTGCCGAGCAATGCATGCTTGGCGTACCTACCTATGACCAACCTTTGGTCACAGGCGATCCGAATCAGCTACCGGTTCGTATAAATGCAGATAAAACCGAAGCCAATTACCCAGACAACGCCCTGTTTACCGGCAATGTTATTGTCCAGCAAGGTAATAGCACGTTAACGGCCAATCAGGTAGAACTGACACAGGTACAAAAACCCGGCGAAGCTATCCCGGTTCGTACCGTAACGGCCACTGGCGACGTTAACTACGACGATCCGCAAATCAAGCTGAAAGGCCCGAAAGGCTGGTCAAACTTGAATACCAAAGACACTGATATGGATAAAGGCAAATATCAGATGGTCGGTCGTCAAGGCCGTGGTGATGCGGATTTAATGAAATTACGTGGTCAGAACCGCTATACCATTTTAGAAAATGGGACATTCACCTCTTGCCTGCCGGGTGATAATAGCTGGAGTGTGGTTGGTTCAGAGGTTATTCATGACCGCGAAGAAGAAGTCGCAGAGATCTGGAACGCCCGCTTTAAAATCGGCAAAGTACCCGTGTTCTACAGCCCGTATATGCAATTACCGGTGGGTGATAAACGCCGATCTGGTTTCCTGATCCCTAATGCGAAATATACCAGTAATAACGGCTTGGAATTCATGCTGCCATATTACTGGAACATTGCGCCAAACTTCGATGCCACCATTACCCCTCATTACATGGAGCGGCGTGGTTTACAGTGGCAAAATGAGTTCCGTTATTTGTTGGCTCCCGGTTCCGGTACCATGGCATTGGATTGGCTGCCGAGTGACCGCTTATATCACGGCACTGATGGTACAGAAAAAGACCCCACTCGCTGGTTGTACTACTGGGGCCACTCTGGTGTGATGGATAAAGTTTGGCGTTTCAATGTCAACTACACCCGTGTCAGTGATCCAGATTACTTTACCGACTTAACATCGCAGTACGGCTCAACCACTGACGGCTATGCCACACAAATCTTCAGTGTCGGTTATGCTGACCAGAACTGGGACGCCACTCTGGCGTCTAAACAGTTCCAGGTGTTTACGACCGGTGGTAACAATAATGCTTACCGTGCCCAGCCACAACTGGACCTGAACTACTATAAAAATGATATTGGTCCGTTTGATCTGCATATCTATGGTCAAGCCGCCAAGTTCAGCAGTGTTAATCCGGAAAATCCGAAAGCTGATCGTTTCCATATCGAACCATCCGTTAGCCTGCCTTTGTCCAACGGATGGGGTAGCTTAAATACCGAAGCTAAATTACTGGCAACACATTACCAACAAGATATTCCCAATGGTTTTGCCAGTAATTATGCAAGCCAGAATAATGGTGCGACAGCTCCAGATTTAAAAGACTCGGTTAACCGTGTAATGCCGCAATTTAAAGTTGATGGCAAGGTGGTATTTGATCGGCCAATGGATTGGGCAAAAGACTTCACCCAGACATTGGAGCCGCGCGTACAGTATCTCTACGTTCCTTATCGGAATCAGGATGATATCTATATTTACGACACCACGTTGATGCAGTCGGACTACTCTGGTCTGTTCCGTGACCGTACTTATAGTGGTCTGGATCGTATAGCTTCAGCAAATCAAGTGTCGACCGGTTTAACTTCTCGCATTTATGATGATGAGCTGGTTGAACGTTTTAACGTTTCAGTGGGTCAAATCTATTACTTCAGCCGTTCGCGAACGGGTAATAGTGAAGCTATTGATAACAGTGATGATACTGGTAGCCTGGTTTGGGCAGGGGATACATTCTGGCGTATTAACGATCAACTGGGCCTGAAAGGCGGGGCACAGTATGATACCCGGTTGGGGAGTTTAACCCTCGGCAATGCGGTGATGGAGTATAGGAAAGACGCCGAGCGTATGATTCAATTGAATTATCGTTATGCCAGCCCTGAATATATTCAAGCGGCAGTACCAAACGTGAAAAGCCCGGGTTACCAACAGGGTATTTCTCAGATTGGTACCACCGCCAGCTGGCCGATTGCTGACCGCTGGGCATTGGTTGGAGCTTACTACTACGATACCAAAGCCAATCAGCCTGCCAGTCAATTGGTTGGCGTACAATACAATACTTGTTGTTGGGCCATTAACTTAGGTTATGAACGGAAAATCACTGGTTGGAACAACCAAAATGAAACCAGTAAGTATGACAACAAAGTCAGCTTTAACATCGAATTACGTGGTCTGAGCAGCGACCATAGCCTGGGTACTGCGCAAATGCTTGGCTCAGGTATACTGCCTTATCAAAGTGCATTCTGATACTGTGTAACACACTGAATACAGTGAATTTTAACCCGCAAAAGCGGATTACATAAATGGAAAAGGTATGAAGAACTGGAGAACGCTTATTCTCGGATTGGTTGTCTGTGCCAATACCGCGTTCGCAGCACCACAAGAAGTTGATAAAGTTGCCGCTGTGGTTGATAACGGCGTTGTTCTGCAAAGTGATGTCGACGGTCTGTTACAATCAGTGAAACTGAATGCACAGCAAGCTGGGCAACAAGTTCCGGATGATGCGACACTGCGTCATCAAATTCTTGAGCGCCTGATCATGGATAATATCCAATTGCAGATGGCCAAGAAGATGGGCATTACCATCAGTGACGAAGCGCTGGATAAAGCCATTGCTGATATTGCCGCGCAAAACCGTATGACGCCTGCTCAGATGCGTAGCCGCTTAGCCGCAGATGGCCTGAATTACGACACTTATCGTGAGCAAATCCGCAAAGAGATGCTGACGTCAGAAGTACGTAACAATGAAGTGCGCCGTCGCATTACGATTCTGCCGCAAGAAGTTGAGTCGTTAGCCAAACAAATTGGCAACCAAACCAGCGGTGACGCCGAGCTGAACCTCAGCCATATACTGATCCCATTACCAGAAAATCCGTCTCAACAACAAGTTGATCAGGCAGAAGATTTGGCGAAAAAATTGGTATCAGACATTAAAGGCGGAGCTGACTTTGGTAAATTGGCTATCGCAAACTCTGCCGACTCTCAGGCGCTGAAAGGCGGCCAGATGGGTTGGGGTAAATTACAGGAATTACCTTCTCTGTTTGCTGAAAGACTGCAATCAGCGAACAAAGGCGATGTTGTTGGTCCAATCCGTTCAGGTGTTGGCTTCCACATTCTGAAAGTGAATGATATTCGTGGCGCTGATAAGTCTGTTTCAGTTACCGAAGTTCACGCGCGCCACATCTTGCTGAAACCCTCACCGGTCATGACCGATGATCAGGCTCGTGCTAAGTTAACGGCTGCGGCTGCGGATATTAAGAGCGGCAAAGCCAACTTTGCTACGATTGCTAAAGAGATCTCCCAAGATCCAGGCTCTGCCGTGCAAGGCGGTGATTTGGGTTGGGCTTCGCCAGACATTTATGATCCTGCATTCCGTGATGCACTGATGAAGCTGCAAAAAGGCGAAATCAGCGCACCCGTTCATTCCTCTTTCGGCTGGCATTTAATTCAGGTTGTTGATACCCGTCAGGTAGACAAAACTGATGCAGCACAGAAAGATCGGGCGTACCGTATGCTCTTTAGCCGTAAGTTTGCAGAAGAAGCTCAAACCTGGATGCAAGAGCAACGTGCCGCAGCTTATGTGAAAATTCTTGATGGTAGTGATGCAAAACCATAATAAACGTATTGTTATCACCCCCGGCGAACCTGCCGGGGTTGGGCCAGATTTAGTCATCGCCCTGGCGCAACAGGATTGGCCTGTTGAACTCGTGGTGTGTGCCGATCCGGCTTTGCTACTTGCCCGCGCCAGCCAACTAAACCTGCCATTGCAGCTACGTGAATATCAGCAAGATAAACCCGCATTGGCACAGCTTGCTGGCACTCTGACTATTTTGCCGGTGAAAATAGCGACTGAGGTGATACCAGGCCAGCTTGATGTCAAAAACAGCCACTATGTCGTGGAAACACTAGCTAAAGCCTGTGATGGTGCCATCAGTGGCGAATTTGCTGCATTAGTTACTGGCCCAGTACAAAAAAGCATTATCAATGATGCAGGTATCCCTTTTATTGGGCACACCGAATTCTTCGCTGACCGCAGCCACTGCTCACGGGTGGTGATGATGTTGGCTACAGAAGAGCTACGTGTAGCGCTGGCGACCACTCACTTACCTTTGCTGGCAGTGCCTGGGGCAATAACACAAGCCAGTTTGCATGAAGTGATTTCCATTCTTGATAATGACCTGAAAACCAAATTTGGTATTAGCCAACCACAGATTTATGTGTGTGGACTGAATCCTCATGCGGGCGAAGGGGGTCATATGGGCCATGAAGAGATCGATACGATAATTCCCGCGCTAGATGCATTGCGTCAGCAAGGAATAAACCTTATCGGCCCACTCCCGGCAGATACACTATTTCAGCCCAAATATCTGCAACATGCAGATGCCGTTCTGGCCATGTATCATGACCAAGGGCTACCAGTACTGAAATATCAAGGGTTTGGTCGGGCCGTTAATATCACTCTCGGTTTACCTTTTATCCGCACTTCTGTGGATCACGGTACCGCTTTAGAACTCGCCGCAACCGGTACTGCCGATGTTGGTAGTTTCATTACGGCATTAAATTTAGCCATTAAAATGATAAATAACAGCAATGAATAATAGAGTCCACCAAGGGCATTTTGCCCGCAAACGCTTTGGACAAAACTTTTTAAACGATCAGTTTGTCATCGACAGCATTGTCTCCGCTATCCATCCGGTTCCAGGTGAAGCGGTAGTTGAGATTGGCCCCGGTTTAGGTGCATTAACTGAACCCGTAGCAGCTCGCATGGATCATATGACGGTCATTGAGTTGGACCGCGACTTAGCTGCTCGTCTGGCCAGCCATCCTCAACTGAAAGATAAGCTCACTATCCATCAAGAAGATGCGATGAAAATCAATTTTTCTGAATTGGCCGAGATTGCTGGGCAGCCATTACGGGTATTTGGTAACCTGCCATACAACATCTCTACCCCACTGATGTTCCATCTTTTCAGCTATACTTCTGCTATTCGTGACATGCATTTCATGTTGCAAAAAGAGGTGGTTAATCGCTTGGTTGCCGGGCCTAACAGTAAAGCTTATGGTCGTTTGACAGTCATGGCGCAATATTATTGCAACGTCATCCCTGTGTTGGAAGTACCGCCAACTGCCTTTACTCCAGCCCCAAAAGTGGATTCAGCTGTAGTGCGTCTAATCCCGCATGTGAATACACCGAATCCGGTCGGTGATGTGCGTATGCTTAGCCGTATTACGACACAAGCTTTCAACCAACGCCGGAAAACCGTGCGTAACAGCTTGGGTGATCTATTCACTCCAGAGCAGCTAATCGAATTAGGTATTGACCCGATACTACGGGCAGAGAATATTTCGGTAGCGCAATACTGTAAGCTGGCTAACTGGCTTTCAGCTCAATCGACACCGCAAGAATAAGCAGGAGCACATTATGATTGAACAGCCCCGCGTTTGTGTACAGGTGCAAAGTATCTATGTGGAAACCCAGTCGATACCAGACGAGGAACGTTTCGTCTTTGCCTATACCGTGACGATTCGTAATCTGGGCCGTTCAAATGTGCAACTTATGGGCCGCTATTGGTTAATTACTAATAGTAATGGCCGGCAGACAGAAGTTCAGGGCGAAGGAGTTATCGGTGAACAGCCGTTGATCCTGCCAGGTAACGAGTTCCAATACACCAGCGGGGCTGTGCTAGAAACGCCGCTGGGTACCATGGAAGGGCATTATGAGATGGTTGATCACCTTGGTCAGGCGTTCCGTACTGTGATTCCGGTGTTCCGCTTAGCGATCCCAACACTAATCCATTAATCCTGACCTCAACTATGTCTACTTATCTTATTGGCGATGTTCACGGCTGCCTTGACGAGTTGCTTGCGCTATTAGCGCAAGTGGACTTTGATCCGCAACACGATACCTTGTGGTTGACCGGCGATTTAGTTGCTCGCGGCCCCGCTTCACTGGATGTATTACGTTATGTCCGTTCATTAGGGTCAGCCGTTCGTATGGTTCTGGGTAACCATGACCTACACTTATTGGCAGTTTACGCTGGCATTAGCCGTAACAAACCTAAAGACCGCATCACACCACTGCTTGAAGCCCCTGATGCTGACGAGCTGATTAATTGGTTACGCCGCCAACCAGTTTTGCAGGTTGATGACAAACTAAAATTAATTATGGCTCACGCCGGTATCACCCCTCAGTGGGATATCGAAACGGCCCAGATGTGTGCCCGTGAAGTAGAATCGGTCTTGAGCAGTGACAGCTATCCACTCTTTCTGGACGCAATGTACGGTGATATGCCCAATAACTGGTCACCCGAGTTGACAGGGTTAGCACGCTTGCGTTTTAGCACTAATGCATTGACCCGCATGCGTTTTTGCTTCCCAAATGGGCAACTGGACATGATCTGTAAGGACACACCAGAAAATGCCCCTGCCCCGCTTAAACCTTGGTTTGAGCTACCACGGCTGGTCAGTCCTGAGTATTCGATTATCTTTGGCCACTGGGCATCATTGGAAGGGAAAGGTGTACCAGAAGGAATTTATGGGCTGGATACTGGATGTTGCTGGGGAGGCAATTTAACCCTGCTTCGTTGGGAAGATAAACGTTATTTCACACAACCCGCTTTCAAAGTTGAAGCTGAAATAACCAATGCTGACGAAATAGCCGCAGCAGCAAAAGATCCCTCTAGTTACTTGTAAGATATAAATAATTAGATAATGAAAATTAAAAAAGCCTGCTAATAAACAGGCTTTTTCTCATTTCAGATTACAGCTGCAATTAGCGACGTTCAAGGATCTCGAAACAATAGCTGTGTGAATTAGCCTCGTCTGCATCATGGAACTCACTAAAGGTGCTTTCCCACTCATCTGGCTCATA
Source organism: Yersinia sp. LJYL362 (assembly GCF_048323875.1). NCBI lineage: Bacteria > Pseudomonadati > Pseudomonadota > Gammaproteobacteria > Enterobacterales > Yersiniaceae > Yersinia > Yersinia sp. LJYL362. The sequence goes on along the minus strand of NZ_JBLWEX010000191.1, from coordinate 53 downwards.
ATCTGGGAAATGGGTATCGCCCCCAACTTCAGCATCAATGTGAGTAAGATACA
>NZ_JBLWEX010000190.1:0-14391 GCF_048323875.1 Yersinia sp. LJYL362 | reverse complement strand
AAAAACGTTCTTAGCCCGCCAATGGTTAAAGGTCAACCTAATCAGGTAGTCAGCGATGTGCTGTTTACCGCATTTATATTGCGATAATCATTATGGGCGATAGCATTCTTTCACAAGCAGAGATTGACGCACTGTTAAACGGCGACAGCGGAGGTGATGAACCCGAAGCTGTCACCGGCAATGAGACAGACGTCAAGCCTTATGATCCAACGACCCAGCGACGTGTGGTGCGTGAACGCCTTCATGCGCTGGAGATAATCAATGAGCGGTTTGCCCGCCAGTTCCGTATGGGGCTGTTTAACCTATTGCGTCGCAGCCCAGACATCACGGTTGGCCCGATCAAAATTCAGCCATACCATGATTTTGCCCGTAACTTGCCGGTGCCAACCAACCTCAACTTGATACATTTGAAACCGTTGCGCGGAACAGCACTGTTCGTTTTTGCCCCGAGTTTGGTGTTTATTGCGGTTGATAACCTGTTTGGTGGCGATGGCCGTTTCCCGACCAAAGTGGAAGGCCGAGAGTTTACTCATACAGAACAACGCGTTATTAACCGGATGTTGCGCTTAGCGTTAGATGCTTATCGCGATGCCTGGGCTCCTATCTATAAAATAGACGTGGAATATGTCCGTTCCGAAATACAGGTGAAATTTACCAATATCACCACCTCCCCCAACGATATCGTGGTTACGACCCCTTTCCAGGTGGAAATCGGCGCGTTGAGTGGTGAGTTTAATATCTGTATTCCCTTCGCCATGATTGAGCCGTTACGCGAACTGCTGACCAACCCGCCACTGGAAAACTCCCGTCAGGAAGACAGTCATTGGCGTGAAACACTGGTCAAGCAAGTTCAGCATTCCGAGCTGGAACTGGTGGCTAATTTTGTCGATATCCCGCTGAGATTGTCGCAGATACTCAAGCTACAACCGGGGGATGTGTTACCGATAGATAAACCGGACCGACTGATTGCTCATGTCGACGGCGTACCTGTGCTGACCAGTCAGTACGGGACATTAAACGGGCAATACGCCCTACGTGTTGAACATTTGATTAACCCTATTTTGAATGCTCTGAATGAGGAACAGCCCAATGAGTGACCCTAAGCTTCCGTCTGATGATGGAAAGGAATCCGTGGACGATCTGTGGGCTGATGCGTTTAATGAGCAGTTGGCATCGGATAAGCCAGCGGCCACTACTGACGGTGTATTTAAATCACTGGAAGCGCCAGACGCACTGGGCAACCTGCAAGATATCGATTTGATTCTTGATATCCCGGTGAAACTGACCGTTGAGTTGGGTCGCACCAAAATGACTATCAAAGAACTGTTGCGCCTGTCTCAAGGCTCAGTCGTTTCTCTGGATGGCCTGGCGGGTGAACCATTGGATATTCTGATCAACGGCTATCTGATTGCGCAAGGTGAAGTGGTGGTGGTGGCGGATAAATACGGTGTTCGTATCACTGACATTATTACCCCATCAGAACGTATGCGTCGCCTGAGTCGCTAATGACCGCAGCGCAAACAGTGGAGACAACAACCACTGACTCAACATCGTCTGATTCCGTACCGGCTGCCGATATGCCGGTGTTAGGAAATACTCAGGTGACAACACCCCAAACCCCTGTTACCGGGTTTGCGGCCAGTCACCCAGGTATCGCCTCGCAACCAGCCGCCCCGGCAATGCCCGCAGGCTCGGTATTGACCCAAGTTGGCTCGGTGCTGGGCGGTATTTTACTGCTGATTTTATGTGCCGCCTGGCTGGTGCGCCGCTTAGGTTTTGCGCCACAGGCCCGCAACAATAAGCTGTTAAATGTGCGAGCCAGTTGTCAGGTCGGCCAACGTGAGCGGGTGGTCATTGTCGAAGTGGACAACACCTGGTTGGTATTGGGTGTTACTGCACAAAATGTGACACAACTTCATACCCTACCCCGCCCAGCGGTTGACGAAACGAACACCGCACTGTCATCAGAAAATAAAAAGCCGGCTGATAGTGGAAAACCGGCTGACTTTCGCCAGATACTGAATACCTATCTATTAAACAAAAAATCGCTATTAAACAAGAAGTCAAAACCTCCGGAAAAATCGGCATGATGTCCCTGCGTCCGCTCATCAATAAAGTCCCCTTACTGCTACTTGCTCTGTTGTGCTCTCCAGCGGCAATGGCACAACTGCCGGGCATTATTAGCCAGCCGTTGGCGAATGGCGGGCAAAGCTGGTCTTTACCGGTACAGACGCTGGTCTTTATCACCACGCTGAGCTTCCTGCCCGCCGCATTACTCATGATGACCAGCTTTACTCGCATCATTATTGTGCTTGGTTTGCTGCGCAACGCATTGGGCACCCCCTCTGCCCCCCCGAATCAGGTGATGCTGGGTTTGGCGCTGTTTATGACTTTCTTCATCATGTCGCCAGTGTTTGACAAAGTCTATCAAGATGCTTATCTGCCCTTCAGTCAGGACAAAATAAGTATGGAAGTGGCGATGGATAAAGGCTCGCAACCGCTACGTGAGTTTATGTTACGTCAAACCCGCGAATCAGACCTGGCACTGTATGCCCGTTTAGCCAATCTGCCGCCACTGGAAGGGCCAGAAGTGGTGCCAATGCGTATTCTGTTACCGGCGTATGTGACCAGTGAGCTGAAAACCGCTTTCCAAATTGGTTTTACCGTATTTATTCCGTTTTTGATTATCGACCTGGTGGTAGCCAGTGTGCTGATGGCTCTGGGGATGATGATGGTTCCGCCCGCCAGTATCTCGTTGCCCTTCAAGCTGATGCTATTTGTGTTGGTTGATGGTTGGCAGTTGCTACTCGGCTCGTTAGCACAGAGTTTTTATAGCTAAGGTAAATACGTAATGACACCAGAATCGGTAATGGCCCTCGGTGTTGAGGCAATGAAGATAGCCCTTGCGCTAGCCGCGCCATTATTGCTGGCCGCATTGATCAGTGGCTTAATTGTCAGCCTGTTGCAGGCTGCGACACAGATTAACGAAATGACACTGTCATTTATTCCCAAAATACTGGCAGTGTTCGCGACTTTAGTCATCGCTGGCCCGTGGATGCTAAGCCTTATCCTGGACTATATGCGTAATTTGTTCACCAGCCTGCCAACGTTGATTGGCTAAGCATGCTTTCCCTTGATACCACTCAACTTAGCGTCTGGGTCAGCCAATATTTCTGGCCACTGATCCGCGTTTTGGCGTTGATTACCACCGCGCCGGTATTAAGTGAAAAGCAGATAAACCGAAAAGTCAAAGTCGGTCTGGCGGTGTTAATTACCTTTCTGATTGCCCCATCCCTGCCACCAGTGAATATCCCTTTAGTCTCCAGTGGGGCTTTATGGGTCGCTGGACAGCAAGTATTGATTGGGGTTGCCATCGGTTTAACCATGCAGTTTGCTTTCGCCGCTATCCGGCTTTCTGGTGAAGTGATCGGTTTGCAGATGGGCTTATCTTTCGCCACCTTCTTTGACCCCTCCGGCGGGCCGAATATGCCGGTTCTCGCTCGGCTGCTAAACTTGCTGGCGATGCTGTTATTTCTCACCTTCGATGGCCATTTGTGGCTAATTTCTTTATTAGCGGACAGTTTTCATACCTTACCCATTCAATTCGAACCACTTAATGGCAATGGTTTCCTGGCATTGACGCAGGCCGGTTCTTTGATCTTTATGAATGGTCTGATGTTGGCATTGCCGCTTATTACCCTGCTGCTCACCCTAAACATGGCATTAGGGATGCTTAACCGCATGACGCCACAACTTTCTGTTTTCGTTATCGGTTTCCCACTAACATTGACAGTCGGTATCATCTCGCTGGGATTAATCATGCCGCTATTGGCACCGTTTACCGAGCACCTGTTTGGTGAGTTCTTCGATCGACTGGCGGCAGTTATCAGTGGACTGGCGGGGTAAAAACATCAATAAGTGATTTGGATAAGTGAGCATAGCCAACAGCTGCAACTAAAAAAATGAAGAATAGAAAAAGAGGTATGTCACCCAAACCTGAGTGGGAAAAGATGACATACCAAAAAGTGTACCCGGTTTAAGTACACCTAATAGGGAACCTGCGGGGTTGACCCACAGGGTGAAGACAAATTATTTATTCAGTTGGAACAGAGACAAGCCCTGCATATTGGTGAATGTAGTGTAAGAAGCCTGCAATGCCGCTTGCTGCATCACGTAGGATGAGATGGACGATGTCCAATCGACATCGACTAAATCACTCATCCGCTGCTTATTGATAAGTGTCCGGTCACTTCCCAGACTGTCCAGATTATCTAACTCTTGCAATTGAATACCAATCTCAGCCTGTACAGATAAGACATTATTCAATGAGTTAGCCATACCCCGAATACCTTTATCCATATCTGCAGTTGCCTGCTCTTTAACCGCAGCTGTTGCGCCCTGCAACGGAATTTTCAGTGAGTTCAATGCGGTATCAATGGTATTGAAAATATTAGCTTCAGAGGCAACCGGTGTACCGGTAGAATCATTAGGTTCTGGTTTCGCATTGCTGGTTAATGCCATAAAAACACTACTACCGGTGTGTCCAACGGTAATGGAGCGATTGGCATCTACTTTTTGCTCAATCGCTACATCGCCACCTTGATAAGTCACAGCACCCGTCGCACTCACAACGAATGGTGGCTTGTCACTTTGAAAACCAGCAAAGATGTAACGACCATTGCCATCGGTGGTGTTTGCCTGATTAATCAGTTGGTCTTTCAAACCCTGTAACTGAGTCGCATATGATGCACGGTCATCGTCACTCAAAATATCGCTTTTCGCACTAATGATAACACTTTGAATTGACTGAATCGTGCTGGTAGCCTGCGCCAGTACGGTGGTTTCCAGTGACGAACTCTGCCGTGCAAAGCTACGCGCCAAGGTATATTGGCTATTTTCCGACTGGGACTGGGACACCATAACCGCCTGAGAAGCAGACATCGGATCATCAGAGGGGTTGACTACCCGCTTGCCGGTAGAAAGTTGCTGACCCGTCTGCATCCACAGAGATTGAGCATCTGTGATGCCCTGCATATTTTGCTGATACAGCATGCTGGTACTTAAGCGCACGATGTCAGTTCCTTTTAGCAACAGCTTAGTCAGTCGCCCGGTTTTAACCGCAATACTGACTAAACCTAAAATGAGATAAGTAGCGGCATCAATACGTCACCGCTAACCAAACTTAACCACGCAAGCTCAGCAGCGCGTTAAACAATGTAGAAGCAGTTTGGATCACTTGCGCATTCGCCAAATAATATTGCTGAAAACGCTGTAGGTCACCGTACTCTTCGTCCAGGTTTACCCCGGAGACCGACTGCTGTTCCACGGTCAACTGTTTAACAATATTGGCCTGTGCCGTACTATTAGTCTTTGCCGTCGCCGTCTGGTTACCGACATTACTCACCAAACCAGCATAAGCACCTGAAAGTGTTGCTTTACCATCAACCAGTTTCTTGGTTTGCAGATCCAACAGTGCCTGCGCATTGACGTTGTTACTCGCACCGCCATCTTTGGTCCCACTAGCGGCAATCATGCTGGAGTCTTTAATGTCGACCTGCAAGTTAGCGGCCACATTAGACACCGTTTTGATAATGAACTTATCTCTGGCTTGTGGGCCGTTTGCGCCGTTATCAATACTGACGGCCACACCTTCAAAATTTAGCGTCGGCTTCCCATTAGCATCCGTACCCGCAGTCGTAGGAACTTTGACGTTATCTGACAGGCGTGTCACCTGCCAGTTTGTGCCATCAAACTCTACGCTATAATCGCTGGCTTTCACTTTCGATGTGTCAGTGTAAGCCACGGTTAAACCGGCATCACCCTGATTTTTAGCATTTTTTAGCGCTGATGGCTGAGCAAAACTAAAGAAATCAATGCCCGCATCGCCATTAGCATCAAAACCCGCTTTGTGCTGAGTGTTAAAGCTATCAGCCATCACCAACGCCAATTGCCCTAACTGATTACGGGCGCTGTCCAGCGCTTCACTGCGAAACTTCAGGGTTCCGCCCAGTGAACCGGTGCTGATACGGCTCTCATCGATCTCCAGGGTGTCGCCAGTACCATGTTTGTAACCCAGAGTGAGGCGTGTTGCATCAGCGCTGGAGGGGATGGCTTCCACTTGATAAGATTTTGGCCCTTGCACCAGTGACAGACCACCAGCAAATGACACATTGTAAGTGTCACCATCTTGCTGAGTCACCGTCACCGCCACAATCTGGTTTAACTCGCTCACCAGTTGATCACGTTGATCTAGCAAAGCGTTTGGCTCGCTACCACTGCTACCACGCAGGCGAGTGATCTGATCATTTAGCTTAGCGATTTGCTCTGAATAATTATTAATTTGTGTCGCACTGGCACTTATCTTTTGATTGACGCCGGTATCCATATCACGCAGATATTTGTCAGCATTCTGGAATTGGTTAACCAACCCTTCAGCCTTACCCAATACTGTTTTACGCGCAGCATCATCGCCCGCGTTACTCACCAGATTTTGCAAGTTACTAAAGAAATTCTGCATCGTGGTTGAGATATTATTGGAGGTGTTGGCCAGCAAATTATCAATCTGCGAGATTTGTTGATAATAAGTCGTCAATCCACTGCTTTGCGTTTGCGAAGCACGCAATTGGTTGGTAATAAAGGCGTTATATTCGCGATTAACACCGGTCACCGCCACGCCATTACCGATAAAACCCGCAGGGCTTAAGGTGCCGCCATTTTGTGCAAAAATGGTGTTCTGACGGTTATAACCCGCCACCTGGAAATTGGTAATGTTGTTACTGACGGTGCTCAGTGCATACTGCGCCGCGCTCAGACCACTCATCGCAGTATTCATTAAACTATTGGACATGAAGAGATCCTTTTACCGCAGGCGATTCACATCGCGCACCTGCATTTATTAATATGGGGATACTGCCTGAGGAAACCTAAGCCCCCGCACAGCCTATTCAGAGTATCGGCCCGAGTTTGGAAAACTTGAGTGAAAATATGGGTGTTATTACCAGTAAAACCAATGAATAAAGTCGCGCACGTTACAGTGAGGACAGGCAGATCATAAAGACGCCGTACTTCTTTTGTTACAACAAGCATCCCTGGAGGCTCGAGCCGTGCCCTCCCTGGCACGGACGCTTTACTTTTCTGCCTATCCTCCCCTCACCCATAGATATTGAAGATTTTGGAGACCAAACACTGCCCAATCCCCAAATAACCCATTAGAAGAGATCACCCAAGTCGCTGCTGTAGGCTTTTACCGCCTGTTCGCCGGCATTCTTCATTTGCTGAATAACGGTGACCAGTTTTTGAGCATATTGCGGATCGGTGGCATAACCGGCACGTTGCAGAGCATGCGCGCCTTGTTCAGGGCTTTGCGCGGCAGCGACGTTGGCGTAGCGCGGATTTTGAGTCAGCAACTTGACATAATCACTAACAGCCTCGACGTAGGAGCCATAAACACGGAAGCGGGCTTTGGTTTTCTTCGCCACACCTTGCTCATACTCGGTAGTGGTGATTTCACTGACCGGCCCATCCCAGTTGCTACCTGCTTTGATACCAAAAACGTTGTAGCTGGACTTACCATCGGCTGTTGGGATTTCACGTTGCCCCCAACCAGATTCCAGCGCGGCCTGCGCCATAATAAGCTGATGGGGAATACCACTCTGCTGACTGGCAATTTGTGCCGGAATCGACATGCGCGCGACAAAATTACCCGTGCTTTGTGGCAGTGATGCTGAATGGTTGGCCGGTGGTGTCGGCATTGCGCGACGCACCATCTGCTCCAATGCTTGTGCTGGAAGGGTTTGCAGGACTTCGTTATCCAGCATCATTGGCACTGTGCCAGCAGTTTCACTGGGCGACGTCGTCCCTGAAAGCTGCTCCACCATCATATCTGCCAGCCCTAACCCCTTGACCGACATTTGCTGCGCGATCTGCTGGTCATACATTGAGGTATAGAGCCGCGTCTGATCACTGTTCATGACACCGTCCTGCGGCAAGGCAGAACGCATGCTTTTCAGCATCATCTGCACAAACATCCCCTCCACCTGTTGGGCAACTTTCTTTAGATTGCCATCAGGATCTCTTGCCGCGTCACGTTTTAAGGTGTTCAGTGACTGGGCGTCATAAGCCGCCCCGAACATGTCATTGGCGGTGCCGGACCTGGCCATCAAATCACTCATTAGATAATTTCCAATTTAGCCCGTAAGCAACCGGCACTTTGCATCGCTTGCAAGATAGACATCAAATCAATCGGTGTCGCCCCCAAAGAGTTCAGGGCGCGCACCACATTATTCAGATTCGGGCTGGCATTGACGCGTTGCAATGCACCACCTTGCTGCTGAACGGAAATCTGGGTATTAGGTGTCACGACTGTCTGACCACCACCAAAGGGAGTATCTGGCTGGCTAACGGTATTTTGCTTATCGATAACCACTGACAGATTCCCTTGCGCCACAGCACAAGAGTCGAGCATGACATTGCGGTTCATCACCACAGAGCCAGTACGTGAGTTGATGATGACCTTGGCATCACCTGCATCAATATTCACCGGAATATTCTGAATGTCAGCCAGGAAACGCACCTGAGAACTGTTGCCACGCGGCACCAAAACCTGAATAGTACGGGCATCAATAGCCGTTGCGGAACCCAAACCACGTTGGCGGTTAATGGCATCACTGACCTGCTGTGCCGTGGTGAAATCTTCAGTATTCAATTGAAGATTTATCACACCATCAGTCCCAAAAGTGGTCGGCAGTTCGCGTTCGATAGTTGCGCCATTGCTAATGCGCCCCCCCGTCAATTGGTTGACCTGAACACTGCTCCCCCCAGAGGAAGCCCCGGCCCCGCCGACTAATACGTTCCCCTGCGCCAAGGCATAAACCTGATTATCAACCCCTTTTAGCGGGGTCATCAGCAGCGTACCACCCCGAATACTTTTGGCATTCCCCATTGAGGACACCACCACATCAATGGTTTGCCCGGCGCGGGAAAATGCCGGCAACTTAGCGGTGACCATCACTGCAGCTACGTTTTTGAGCTGCATATTGGTGCCCGGTGGCACAGTAATCCCCAGTTGGGACAACATGTTGCTCAGACTTTGTGTGGTAAACGGTGTTTGCATGGTTTGGTCACCGGAACCATCTAAACCGACCACCAGGCCATAACCAATTAATGCGTTATCGCGCACGCCCTGAACGGTCACCAAATCGCGGATACGCTCGGCTGACGCCGGTGATGAAACCAGCGTGAACAGCACAACAAGCTGCAGTATAAATTGAGTGATAAGTGACTGTTTACGCATTAATGGGCCTCTTAGTATGGCGAAACATTAAGGAAGAACCGCTGCAACCAGCCCATGGTTTGCGCTTCATTGATATAACCATTACCCACATACTCGATGCGTGCATCAGCCACCTGAGTTGACGTCACGGTATTGCTGCCGCTGATGGTGCGTGGGTTGACAACCCCAGAGAAACGAATGAATTCAGTGCCCTGATTAATGGCGATCTGCTTCTCGCCCACCACATGCAAGTTGCCGTTAGCCAGCACTTGATTCACTGTCACGGTAATAGTGCCACTGAAGGTGTTATTCGCATTTGCGCCCCCCTTGCCACCAAAGGTGTTATCACCAGAAATATCCATATCCGCACGCGCATTACCCAGTAACCCTTCGAGATAGCGAGGTGCTGTCGCGACACCAAATTTGCTGGAACCATTACGGCTCGCATTCGCTGAAGAGCTTTTGCTGGCACTGACGTTTTCCTGCAAAGTGATTGTCAGCGTGTCCCCGACATTACGTGGGCGACGGTCTTCGAATAGGGGCTGATAACCATAATTCATCGGCTGGGCAGCCTGGAAAATAGAACCATTCGGCAGTGGCGCACTGGCGGGTGCGGGCTGTGCTGAGGTGGTGCCTTCCACCAGAGGTTTATGCGGAATATACGCGCAACCATTGAGCAGCATCGCCGTCAACGGTATACAGATCCATTTCAATTCACCTGATTTGCGCAGCGGCTTTCTGTCCATCTCTGATTATCAGTCCTGTAACCTGTTGGAGGCCGCGATAGCCAGCCTCAAATACGCATTATTCTGTGGCCGTCAGGGGGCTAAATTGCCCCCCGAGAGCAGATTTACAGCTGTGTCAGTTTTTGCAACATCTGATCTGAAGTTGAAACCGCTTTACTGTTGATTTCATAGGCGCGTTGCGTCTGGATCATGTTAACCAACTCCTCCGCCACATTGACGTTAGACGTCTCAACATAACCCTGATACAGCAAGCCGCCGCCGTTCAGACCCGGCGTAGTTTCATTCGGTGCACCGGAACTGGCGGTTTCCTGATACAGGTTCTCGCCGACACTTTCCAAGCCACTGTTGTTGATGAAGGTGGCCAATGTCAGTTGCCCAACTTGCTGAGTGGCAGTTTGCCCCGGCAAGGTGACACTGACGATGCCGTCACGGCCAACTGTCATTTTCATCGCGTTAGCTGGAATGGTAATCGCCGGTTGTATCTGAAAACCGCCGGAGGTGACCAACTGGCCATTTTGGTCCGTCTGAAAAGAGCCATCACGGGTATAGGCATTGGTGCCATCAGGCATTTGCACCTGAAAGAACCCCTCGCCTTTAATAGCAACATCTTTGGTGTTATCGGTTTTGGACAGGTTACCCTGACTGTGTAAACGCTCAGTGGCGACCGGGCGAACACCGGTACCAATTTGTAAACCCGATGGCAATGTCGTCTGCTCGGAAGATTGTGCTCCCGGTTGACGCATGGTTTGGTACATCAGATCTTCAAAAACCGCCCGTTGGCGTTTAAAGCCGTTGGTGCTGACGTTCGCCAGGTTGTTGGCGATAACATCCATATTGGTCTGCTGTGCATCCAGGCCAGTTTTGGCAATCCAGAGTGATCGGATCATCAGTTTATTCCTCTGCGCCTAGGCGCTTAGCTCATTGCTAACAGTTGATTGGCGCGCTGTTCGTTTTCATCCACACTGTGGATGACTTTCATCTGCATTTCGAAACTACGAGCATTGGCAATCATGTCGGTCATAGCTTCAACCGCTTTCACATTACTGCCCTCCAGCACGCCCGGCATAATCTTGATAAGCGGGTCATTCGCCAACTGAGCGCCACGCGCCTGTTGTGTCTCAGGTGTCAGATGGAACAAACCGTCGTCACCGTGCATCACTTCACCCGCCGTTGCTTTGACCCGTTTAATTTGGCCAAGCTGAGCGATGGTATTCGGTGAGTCACCAGCGTTCAGTGCCGAAATAGTCCCATCGGCAGCAATGGTGACCGCCGCCTGAGGAGGCACGTCAATCGGGCCGTTATCACCCATAAGCGGGTAACCCTGCACGGTCATTTGCCCATCAGCCGAAATTTGAATATTCCCGTTACGGGTATATGCCTCAGTGCCATCGGGCAGTCGAACCGCCAAATACCCATCTTGCTGTAAGGCCACATCCAACGGGCGACCGCTGTAGTTTATCGTCCCCTGACTGATATCTACGCCGGGGGTCGATGCCGTGACCATGGTGCGAGTGGCCATACTTGGCCCATCAATAGGCACGGCTCGCATCGCCGCCAACTGCGCGCGAAAACCCGGCGTCGAGGCATTGGCCAGGTTATTAGCGGTAACCGCTTGCAGTTCGAGTGACTGCCGTGCAGCCCCCATTGCGGTGTATATTGCGTGATCCATGAGCGAGTCCCGTTAGTTCGATTAACGCAGGTTAACCAGAGTTTGTAAGATCTGATCCTGGGTCTTGATGGTTTGCGCGTTAGACTGGTAGTTACGCTGCGCCACAATCATGTTGACCAGTTCTTTACTCAAATCCACGTTTGAGGATTCCAATGCACCACTGGTCAATCTCCCAAAACCGCCGCTGCCCGCTGTCCCGAGAATTGGGTTACCAGATGAAAGTGTTTCTTTCCATACGTTATCGCCTTCGGATGACAAACCTTCAGGGTTGGCAAAGTTGACCATCACGATTTGACCGAGCAACTGGGTCTGCGAGTTGGAATAGGTGCCGACCACCGAACCGTCGTTATTAATCTGGAAGCCCGTAAATTCACCGGCGGCATAACCCGTTTGGTTTTGGGTGACAATGCTATCTGTACCGGTATTTTGCTGCTTACTACCCGCCACACTCAGTGTGAAAGTTTGTGCCGGTGCACCGTTAACCACGCCCATTGGGATAGTCAATGTGAAATCAGTTGTACTGGCTGCGTTTGTACCATTGATGACACTTTGCAGCGCGCCGTTGGTGTCAAACGTCATGGAACCACGTTTATCCGCCGTTTCAGCCGGTTTAGCACTGCTATCAAGGGTGTAGACATCCCAGGTATTACCCGCCGTGGTGCTTTCAGAACGTTTAACGTAGAACACATTGATTTCATGGCGGTTACCCAAGCTATCGAAGGTGGTCATGTTATTGACGAAACTGTAGGTGCTAGGTTTGGTAGAATCAAACGTAGTGGCAACAGGAATAACATCATGTGTTGAGGTCAGGTTAGCGACCATGACACCCGAGGTTGTTGCCTTAGCTGGGATCATATTCTGCGGCACAGACAGCGGAATTGGGTTTGCACCTTGCTGTACGGTCGGTGGGGTGCCGGTTGCCGGGTAGCCAGTCAGGCTCAAGCCCTGCATATTGACGATATTGCGTTTCTCATCTAGTTTAAACTGGCCGTTACGGGCATATAAAACGCCGCCACTGCTGTCTTGCATCCGAAAGAAACCACTTTGACTGATAGCCAGGTCCAGGCGGCGGTTAGTCGTCGTAGGCGTACCATCGTTAAAGTCCTGAGTAATCCCTGCAACCTTAACGCCCATACCGGTCTGAGAGCCTGCAAACATATCGGCAAAAGAAACTGAGCCGGCTTTAAAACCTGACGTCGCCGAGTTGGCGATATTGTTACCGATCACATCCAGATTACTGGACGCTGCGTTCAAACCGCTGACTGCTTGAGAAAAGCCCATTTTCTTCTCCGTTAGATTCGGGGTCCGTGACAGACCTTGAGCATCGATGACATATCAAATGCTACTTTTAAAAATGATGGTGAATCAGTTCGAATCATTGGCTCACCGTAATGTTGTTTTGCTACTGCTGGTTCTTGCAGCCCTTTGGGACGGCATCTACCCTAAACAATTCGAGTTGCAGGAAGGCGGCAAGTGAGATAATCCCGATGAGCTTACTGTGGTAAGTGATTCGGGTTATTGAACGTAGCCAACGCGCATGCAGCTTGAAGTGTGACGGGTATAACTGATTTACAGAATCTGACGGACCTTATCCATCGTGATGGTGCCCGCCAGACCGAGATCCAATTTAGGACCGTCGCTACCCCGGGTGACACCATTGACAATGGCATAGCTCAATGGTGCGGCAACGACTTGTGCGCCCCCATTGGTCGCGGTGATCGAGACGGTATAAGCACCATCGGGTGCATTGCCGCCAGCATCCAGCGAACCATCCCAGGTAAAGGCATGCACACCCGCCGTCAGGCCGCCAATCTCAATGGTTCGGACGGCCACACCATTGCTGTCGCTGATAGTGGCGGTCACTTTGTCTGCGGCTCGCTCCAGCTCAACACCAAAGGGTGTTGTGGTGACCACACCATCTTTGCTGCCGGCCAACACGTGAGTCCCAGGCACCATTACACCGCGGCCAATCAGGCTGCTCGCTTGCAAGGATTGGCTGTTATCAATCTGACCTGAGATAGAACCCAGAGTGGTATTCAACTTCTCAATGCCACTCACGGTGTTGATCTGCGCCAATTGCGTGGTCAACTCGTTGTTTTGCATTGGGTTGGTCGGGTCCTGATTTTTTAACTGAGCAACCAACAATGTCAGAAAACTGTTTTGCAGATCTTGGCTGCTACTGCCGGTGGTCGAACTGGTACCGGTAGGGCTGTTAATACCGTAATCGCTATCAGTCAGGGAATTCGTAATGGCCATTTATGCAGGCTCCTGTTATTGACCCAGTGTCAGCGTCTTGAGCATCAAGGATTTAGTCGTATTCAGTACTTCAACGTTGGCTTGATAGCTGCGTGAAGCTGAAATGGTGTTCACCATTTCGCCGGTCACATCAACATTCGGCATACGAACATATCCCTTGGCATCAGCCAGTGGGTTGCCGGGTTGAAAGACCAAACGATCCGGGGCCGGGTCATCGATTATCTGTGCCACACGCACGCCGCCGGTTTCTTGCCCCGGCTGAGCCGCCACCTGAAACACCACTTGTTTAGCGCGGTAAGGTTGACCATCTGGGCCTGTTACGCTGTCGGCGTTCGCCATGTTACTGGCGCTAACGTTCAACCGCTGCGATTGGGCTGATAATGCAGAACCGGCAATATCAAAAATATTCAGTAAAGACATACGTCTTATCCTTGTTGTAACACTGACAT
>NZ_JBLWEX010000189.1:0-14257 GCF_048323875.1 Yersinia sp. LJYL362 | reverse complement strand
GCGCAGCGGCCAACTATTTTATGTTCAGCTATGGTGCCGTTATCGACGCCAATATGATGCAAAATGCGTTTGAGACCAACGCGCAGGAAGCAACCGCCCTTTTCACGCCGCGCATGGCTTTATGGTTGCTGATATTAGGTATTATCCCCGCCATTATTATCTGTTTCGTGCGTATCCGAGCGACGCGCCCTTGGTGGTATATGCTGGGGCTAAGAGCGGCCAATATTCTGGCGTCAGTCGTTATTATTCTGCTGATCGCGGCATTATTTTATAAAGATTACGCTTCGCTTATCCGTAATAACAAAAGCATCGTTAAAATGTTGACACCGTCCAATTTTGTCAGCGGTAGTTTTCAGTTCGCCAAACATAAATATTTTACCCGTAATATGTCATTAGTGACCATAGGTGAAGATGCCCATAAAGGCCCCTTAATCAGCGGGCAACAGCAGAAAACACTCGTGATATTAGTGATCGGCGAAACTGCCCGGGCAGAGAATTTTTCGCTGGGTGGTTATGCGCGGGAAACCAATCCTCGTTTAGAAAAACAAGGGGTTACCTATTTCAAAAAGGCATCATCTTGCGGAACTGAAACTGCGGTTTCAGTCCCCTGTATGTTCTCAAATATGCCGCGTAAAAACTATGATGCCACTCTGGCCAGCCACCAGCAGGGCTTAATGGATATTCTTGCTCGCGCCGGGTTGAGTGTGTTGTGGCGCGAAAATGATGGCGGCTGCAAAGGTGCTTGCGACCGTATCCCTCACCAAGACGTGACACAGTTGCAGTTAACCAGCGATTGTGAAAACGGCGTCTGTTTAGATAAAGCATTACTGTACAAATTAGACAATTATATCAACGGACTACAAGGTGATGGCGTGATTGTATTACACCAAATGGGCAGTCACGGTCCCGCGTATTACCGCCGTTCCACACCCGATATCCGTCAGTTTTCGCCAACGTGTGACAGCAATCAAATTCAGGATTGCTCCCCGCAAGAGTTGGTCAATACCTATGATAATTCCATTCTTTATACTGATGCGATGCTGGATGACACCATTAAATTACTGCAACAACATAATGATAGATTTAACACCGCGCTGGTCTACCTCTCTGATCACGGCGAATCATTAGGTGAGAACGGCATGTATTTACACGGGACACCCTATATGTTCGCGCCCAGTCAGCAGACACATATACCTTTTTTAATGTGGTTATCTCCCGAATATACCAAGAACTACGACATTAACCGCCAGTGCCTATCGAACAGCGCGCAACATGATGACGTTTCACAAGATAATCTGTTCCACACTGTTTTGGGAATGATGAATATTCAAACATCTGAATATCAAGCTGAAATGGATTTATTACAGAAGTGCCGGAGTTAAGATTAATCGGTAAAGTGTCCCAATAAATAGCCGACTTGGTGCCAGTGTCTCCTCCGCTGGCATTTTTTTCTTGACCTAGACCGATCGGTCTATTAATCTTTTAAGCATGAGCAAAATACAGCACGCACATGTAGACACCCGCGAACATCTGTTAGCCACCGGTGAGAGCCTCAGCCTGCGCCTCGGCTTTAATGGCATGGGTCTCAGCCAGTTACTCACGACGGCGGGTATTCCTAAGGGTTCGTTTTATCACTATTTCCGCTCAAAGGAAGTGTTTGGTGAGGCGATGCTACAGCGCTACTTTGACCGTTATGACGCTGAAATGGAAAACCTTTTGACAGGTTCACAAGGTGATAAACGCCACCATCTACTGCACTATTTTGCTCAAGCTATTGCTAACTATTGTGGCAGTGAATGCCACAATGCTTGTCTGGCGGTTAAACTATCAGCTGAAGTGAGTGATTTATCCGAACCTATGCGTCATGCGCTAGATATCGGCACTGCTCGCGTCATTGGTCGTTTGCAAGATGCCATTGAAGCCGGCATTGAAGAAGGCTCTTTGCGTATCACACTTTCCCCTGCGGCAACGGCAGAAACGCTCTATGCCTTGTGGCTAGGCGCGTCGTTGCGCGCGAAAGTGAAACGATCTGTTGCACCGCTGACCTGTGCGCTAGAAAGTATCGAACTGATTCTACAACCAGCCCATTAATCCAATGATCCTGAATTTCATGTTTTCTATTTTCAGGATTTATCCAGCCACTAGTTGACTGGTCTATTAATATAGGACACACCATGAAGACTGCTAAATTGTTCTCCCCTTTGAAGGTTGGCGCGATCACATTGCCGAACCGTGTATTCATGGCTCCCCTGACGCGCTTGCGTAGTATTGAGCCAGGTGATATCCCAACGCCATTAATGGCTGAGTATTATCGCCAACGCGCCAGCGCAGGCTTGATTATCACTGAAGCGACACAGATTTCTTTCCAGGCGAAAGGCTATGCTGGGGCTCCGGGGTTGCACACTCAAGAGCAGTTAAACGCCTGGAAAAAAATCACGCAGGCTGTTCACAATGAGGGCGGGCACATTGCTGTGCAACTCTGGCATGTCGGCCGTATTTCGCACAACAGTTTACAGCCGGGCCAACAAGCACCTGTTGCACCATCTGCCCTTGCCGCCGATACCCGCACCACCGTTCGTGATGAAACGGGTGCCTGGGTTCGTGTTCCCTGCTCTACCCCGCGCGCGCTGGAAACAGAAGAGATCCCGGGTATCATTAATGATTTCCGCCAGGCGACAGCCAATGCCCGTGAAGCGGGGTTTGACTATATTGAACTGCACGCGGCCCACGGCTATTTATTGCATCAATTCATGTCTCCGGCATCAAACCAACGTACTGACCAATACGGTGGCAGCATTGAAAACCGGACTCGCCTGACCTTGGAAGTGGTTGATGCCACTGCAGCTGAATGGGGCGCTGAGCATATCGGTATCCGTATTTCACCTTTGGGCCCGTTCAATGGTTTGGATAATGGTGAAGATCAGGAAGAAGCTGCGCTGTATCTGGTCGAAGAGTTAAACAAACGTCATATTGCTTATCTGCATATTTCCGAGCCTGACTGGGCTGGCGGTAAGCCTTATTCAGATGCATTCCGCGATGCTGTACGTGCACGTTTCAACGGGGTGATTGTCGGCGCGGGTGCTTATACCGCAGAAAAAGCCGAAAGCCTGATTGAGAAAGGATTTATTGATGCCGTCGCCTTTGGCCGCAGCTATATTTCCAACCCGGATCTGGTTGAACGTTTGCAGCAAAATGCGCCATTGAATGAGCCTGATGGTGAAACTTTCTACGGCGGCGGGGCGAAGGGCTATACCGACTACCCGGTACTGTAAGCAATCAATCTATTTCCTTTATAACGGTCAGGCCATGCCTGGCCGTTTTTATTTGCACCACAAACCAACGCAATAAACTGACCTTCATAGGGTAGTGAGTGCAATGATATTACTATATGATTATTGATTAGCTTTGATTTATAATGAGTTTTTAATTTTAAACCATTGATTATAAAGAGGTATTATGAAACGCCTACTCCATACCATGATCCGCGTTGGTGACTTGCAACGTTCCATCGATTTCTACACCAAGGTATTAGGGATGCGTTTGCTGCGTACCAGCGAAAATACCGAGTATAAATACTCGCTGGCATTTGTCGGCTACAGCGATGAGAGCGAAGGTTCGGTGATCGAGTTGACCTATAACTGGGGCGTAGATAGCTACGAAATGGGGACTGCATTTGGTCACTTAGCCCTGGGAGTGGATGATGTGGCGGCCACCTGCAACCAAATTCGCGACGCTGGGGGCAAAGTGACCCGTGAAGCTGGCCCGGTCAAGGGCGGTAATACTGTTATTGCTTTTGTTGAAGATCCAGACGGTTACAAAATCGAGCTAATCGAGAATAAGAGCGCCGGACACGGCCTCGGAAACTGATGAGTTAGAAGGCACCCAAAGGTGCCTTTTTTTTACATCGCGATATCCCCCTGCATCCCGCGCTAAAATTTGACATAATGCGCGCTGAATTCGATGAAGATAAGAAACTGATGGCAGATAAAAGTGACCTTAACGCCCTGAGTGGCCGTTTTCGTGGGTATTACCCTGTTGTAATTGATGTAGAAACCGCCGGTTTTAATGCGCAAACTGACGCATTATTAGAGATTGCTGCCGTCACCTTAAAAATGGACAAGGATGGTTGGCTACAGCTGGATAAAACGCTGCATTTTCATGTAGATCCGTTCGAAGGTGCCAATCTAGTACAAGAAGCGCTGGCATTTAATGGAATAGACCCCACTAACCCATTACGTGGAGCAATCAGTGAGCATGATGCTTTACATGCTATTTTCAAAGCCGTGCGCAACGGACTGAAAGAGCAAGGCTGTAACCGCGCCATTATCGTCGCGCATAATGCGCATTTTGATCACAGCTTTGTCATGGCAGCGGCTGAACGCGCTAGCTTGAAGCGCAACCCGTTCCACCCGTTTGCCACTTTCGATACCGCGGCCCTCAGTGGGCTGGTTCTCGGGCAAACCGTATTGGCAAAAGCTTGCCTGACAGCCGGTATTCCGTTTGATAGCAGCCAGGCGCACTCCGCCTTGTACGATACAGAGCAAACGGCGAAATTATTCTGTGAGTTGGTTAATCGGTGGAAGAAACTGGGTGGCTGGCCGGTCCCGGCAGGTGAATCCAAGTAATATAACTACAGCAGAAAACAGCAAGTAACTCATTGAAAAAGGTGGCTCGCTAGCCACCTTTTTGTTTATTACCTAACCTGCAAGTACATTACTCTGCAGCGGGTTTTTCTTCTTCAGAACGGTATTTATCTGCTGTTTCTTTCAATAATTGTTGCAGTTCGCCACGCTGATACATTTCCATCAGGATGTCGCAACCGCCCACTAATTCGCCGTCAACCCACAGTTGTGGGAATGTTGGCCAGTTCGCGTATTTTGGCAGCTCAGCACGGATATCCGGATTTTGCAGAATATCAACGTAAGCAAAGCGTTCGCCACACGCAGATAGCGCCTGCACAGCCTGAGCGGAGAAACCGCAGTTTGGCAACTTTGGTGAGCCCTTCATGTAAAGCAGGATTGGGTTTTCTGCTATCTGGCGCTGAATTTTATCAATCGTCGTCATTTCTTGCTTCCTCAAGCCATTGAGTGGCTACAATACTTAGAACCTATCCATTAGGGCTATTTTATTATTGCGTCCTGCCTATTGTAGCGACTGTCACCCTTGGAATAAAACGCCATCTTTTGCAGGGGCTTTACTCTGTAAGCAAAGGGTTATATTGTCAGCTACAAATATGTGCATTTAGAATAACATTTTTGGCTTCTTCTCTTCATTATTATCTTCACCGAGGGGGGCCCAAAATTCGGGCCGACTAACCCGTTGACGTATGGTTGATTTAAGTTCATTAGCGGTGTGAAAAAACGACAATTGCGACGCCATTAACGTTTTCTCACAATATCGACTAAAATCCTGTCGCTCTTCGCTTTTTTATATCCGAAGTTTCGGCAATACTGTGACTCTTCGTATTCATTTCAGGGCCAAGGTTGGTAGCGTTATTATGCGGTTAATACTTACGCTGTTTGTGCTGCTGTTTACCCAGCTATTTCTAAACCTCGCGCATGCGTCGCCGCAGGCTCACGTCTCGGCTGAGCAAAAGAAGGGCCAAATCAGTCAGGCCAGCCCTGATGACCGGAAAAAACGTAAAGCGGATAAAAACACTAAGAAAACCAAAATTGATAACAATAAAACCGGCAGCAAAAATATTACCAATAAAATAGCGGCTAACAACGATAAAAAGAAAACAGCAGCCACCGCCAGTAAAACCATTAAAAAGAAAGTGCAGGAAGTCAGCAAATCCAGCAGTAAAAAATCAAACGGCAATAAAGTCATTAGTGCTAAAACGACATCAATTAAAACTGCCGCCAATAAAAAAACCGCGGTGAACAAAACAGAAAAAGTGGCTTATGGCCGTCACCGAAATAAATCCCAAGGCAAAGCTGAGAGTCAATTAGCGGCAAATAATAAGATAAAGCTCAGCCCTGCGCATAAGAAGCGTTATCAGCATGCCAAACAAACCGCGATGAGCAAACTGATGAAGCAAGTCGGGAAACCTTATCGCTGGGGCGGCACCTCCCCTAATACGGGTTTTGATTGCAGCGGGCTTATTTATTACGCCTACAAAGATGTAATTAGAATTAAAATGCCGCGTACGGCTAATGAAATGTATCATTTGCGTGATGCGGCACCGGTGAAGCGCGCTGAATTAGAAAGCGGTGATTTAGTGTTCTTCAATATTGCCAATCGCGGTGTTGCTGATCATGTTGGCGTTTATTTAGGCAATGGGAAATTTATTCAGTCACCACGTACCGGCGAAGAAATTCGTATTAGCATGCTCGATAACGACTACTGGCAAGATCATTATGTCGGCGCTCGCCGTGTTGTAACGCCGAAAACTATCCGCTAATTCCCTGCCTCACACCCGGTAGCCCTATCGGGTGCTTTCTTGACCGCCATGCTTCAAACGGCCTGTTCGTAGGCTGCATTCAAGTAGCCGATATCCCATCAAATGGTATGGTTATATCTGTCATTCCTGTTAAAAGTTGTTAAGATTAATACCCACAACAAAAATACAACAATTACGATTTTAACCGCTCCTCACCGCATCTTAGTGAACTAACGTTCGGATTTGAGGAGCAAACACCCTGAGCAACCCCGAAAGGAGAGAGCGATGTCATTTGAATTACCGGCATTACCTTATGCACAAAATGCACTGGAACCGCACATTTCTGCTGAAACGCTGGAATACCATTACGGCAAGCACCACAACACCTATGTGGTCAACCTCAATAACCTGATCAAGGATACTGAGTTTGCAGGTAAATCCCTGGAAGAGATTGTCAAAACATCCAGTGGTGGTATTTTTAACAATGCGGCCCAAGTCTGGAACCACACTTTTTACTGGCACTGTTTGTCACCTAATGGTGGCGGCGAACCGACAGGAAAAGTCGCCGAGGCTATTCATCAATCCTTTGGTTCTTTCGCCGAGTTTAAAACGCAATTTACTGATGCGGCAGTGAAAAACTTTGGTGCGGGCTGGACGTGGCTGGTCAAAAAAACCGATGGCACATTGGCTATTGTCAGTACATCAAATGCGGCGACACCGCTGACGACCACGGATAAGCCGTTGTTAACAGTCGATGTGTGGGAACACGCTTACTATATTGATTATCGTAATGCGCGACCAAAATATCTGGATAACTTCTGGGCACTGGTGAATTGGTCTTTCGTCGAGAAAAACTTAGCCTGATAAGACGAGAAGCACAAGACGCCGTGTAATTACATTACTAGCAGAAATAATTAAGGGCGGTTTAGCCGCCCTACTTATCACTTCACACCGGCAAGCGGCTTAATTAATTCATGACCGCCACGAAGCTAAAGGCAATAATCATCGCCAGCGCACCAACAGTCGTAATCAGCGACATTTTCAAATTGGTATCCATAAGAACTCCTCAGTCGGTTAATTTTCATACTCATAATACTTCAAATAGCATGTGCGTTGGCCAGGTTCACTCACTCGAATTATTTAAAGTATAGTAGGGTAAAGGCACACAATTAGTGCGTTGAATTATTTTCCCACAGTTAAGAAAAAAAATCTTGTGCTGATTACACACTTTATAACATTGATTACCTCTTCCACTTTTCCTCCAGATCAGCCAAAATTCGCAGTTCATAACGACATGCCGACTAATAACGTCTAATAAATACGCTCAGACGCCCCTCTGGCTTAGCTCTCCAGCCGACTATCTTGTTTCTGTCTGAGCGGTGTTCGAGTCATGTAGGCAAACGATTAACATAATACTTACCTGCTGTAACAGGTGAGCTTAGGAGTCATTCTTTTTATGGCAACGATTAAAGATGTGGCCAAACACGCGGGTGTGTCCACCACCACCGTTTCGCACGTTATCAACAAAACTCGTTTCGTCGCCGAAAATACCAAGGCTGCAGTGTGGGCGGCCATTAAAGAGTTGCATTATTCGCCGAGTGCTGTGGCGCGCAGCTTAAAAGTTAATCACACAAAGTCAATTGGCTTGTTGGCGACATCCAGCGAGGCTCCCTATTTTGCTGAAGTGATAGAAGCGGTTGAAAATAGCTGTTATAGCAAAGGCTACACCCTGATTTTATGTAACTCTCATAATAATCTGGATAAACAAAAAGCCTATCTGGCTATGCTGGCACAAAAGCGTGTCGATGGATTACTGGTGATGTGTTCTGAATATCCTGAGCAACTGCTGGGAATGTTAGAAGATTATCGCAATATCCCGATGGTCGTGATGGACTGGGGAACCGCCCGTGGCGATTTTACCGATTCAATTATTGATAATGCTTTCGAAGGGGGCTATTTAGCTGGCCGCTATCTTATTGAGCGCGGTCATCGCGATATCGGTGCTATCCCCGGCCAGTTATCACGTAATACCGGTGGCGGTCGCCATCAAGGCTTCCTCAAAGCCCTGGAGGAAGCCAACATCACCCTGCGCGAAGAATGGGTAGTGCAAGGTGATTTTGAGCCAGAATCCGGCTATAAAGCGATGCATCAAATTCTGACGCAAAAACATCGTCCGACAGCCGTGTTCTGTGGCGGCGATATTATGGCGATGGGCGCAATATGTGCGGCTGATGAGCTAGGTCTGCGAGTGCCACAAGATATTTCGGTGATCGGGTATGACAATGTGCGTAATGCTCGCTACTTCTCACCTGCGCTGACCACGATTCATCAACCCAAAGAGCGATTGGGTGAAACGGCGTTTGCTATGTTGCTCGATAGAATTGTCAGCAAACGCGAAGATCCTCAAACCATTGAAGTCCATCCTAAGCTGATTGAACGCCGTTCTGTTGCCGATGGCCCCTACCGTGATTATCGCCGCTAATCTTCACCTGCCGGTAGCATTGTTACCGGCAGCTAATCTTGCGGCAACCTGTCATCAATGACCCGATTATCATCTCTTAACCACTCATTATTTAACGTGACACTGTCACCTAAATATTCCAACACCCACGCTAAGGCCGGGGAATGGTTATTCTGCTCCCACGTCAAGCAACAGGGGCTATCCGGCAAGGGTTCGTCGAGTGTTAATGCGGCCAGTTTCCCTTGTGCAATCAGGGGCGATACCATATGAGCGGGTACCATTCCAATACATAACCCCTCGCACAAACAGTCGATTCCCGTCGCCCAATCCGGCGCAACCAGTCGCTGTTGGTTATCCAAGGTCCAGGTATCTCGTTTCGGCAAATTTCGCGCGGTATCCTCCAAACAGAGGGAGGGGTAAGGCCGTAACTGACTGTCATTCAGTGGCCCGGTTAACTGCGCTAAAGGGTGATTGACACTCACGACGCAATGCCAGGTCAGAAAACCCATATCACGGAAGACAAAGCGCCCACCAACCGGGATGGCACGAGTCGCCCCAATGGCCATGTCGGCCTGCCCATCGACTAATGCATCCCAGACCCCATTAAACACTTCATACCGAACCCGCAGTTCAATATCGGGAAAATGGCGATAAAAATCCAACACTAAACGGCGGCTCCGCGACGGTTTGACGATTTTATCGACCACGATATTGAGTTGCCCACGCCAGCCATTCGCCACTTGTTGGCACTGGCGGCGTGTGCCATTCATTTTTTTGATAACATCACGCGATTCTTTGATAAAAACTTTGCCGGCTTCGGTCAATTCGACATCACGATGACGTCGCGTAAATAGCGGTACAGCCAACCACTCCTCCAATTGACGCACGGTGTAACTTATCGCCGAGGGCACACGGTGCAATTCTTGAGCGGCAGCACTGAAACTCCCCGTTCGGGCGACCGCATCGACGACATCCAATGAATATTCTGACCACATGGTTTTACACAGCCTTTAGATGGAATATTTGATATCAATTATTTTGATAGCATGGCGCAAATATTACCGTTTCACAACCGAATATCGCGTCGTTAGAATGCCCCCCGCAATTAATTTTCGATAACAAAAGTTTTACCTGCAAAACTATAATGAGAAACAAATAATGAAAACAACATCGAGCTTCATGTTCTACCTGGCCGGTTTGAGCATGTTGGGGTATCTGGCCACTGACATGTATTTGCCCGCCTTTGGTGCCATGCAACAAGAACTACACACCTCAGCAGGTTCCATCAGTGCCAGCCTCAGTATCTTTCTCGCGGGTTTCGCCATTGCCCAACTTATCTGGGGACCCGTTTCGGATAAAATAGGCCGCAAACCGGTGCTGTTAGCAGGCTTAGGTTTGTTTGCCCTTGGTTGTCTGGGGATCCTGTGGGTTGAAACTGCGGCACAGCTATTGATCTTACGTTTTATTCAGGCGGTGGGGGTGTGTTCCGCAGCGGTGAGTTGGCAAGCCTTAGTGGTTGATCGCTATCGCGACGGTAAAGCCAATCGGGTGTTTGCGACCATCATGCCATTAGTGGCACTCTCCCCTGCGCTGGCCCCACTGCTCGGTGCGTGGCTACTAAACCATTTCAGCTGGCGCTCAATTTTTGTCGTTCTGTTGGCCATTACCCTACTCCTACTGGTCCCGACCGCACGGCTTAAAGAGCGAAAAAAGACGGCTTCGGATAGTGAGCTTAAAAGTAAAAATGCGATTAGTTTCTGGCAATTGCTGAAATCCCCTGTCTTCAGCGGCAATGTGATGATGTTTGCTGCGTGCAGTGCCGGATTTTTCGCCTGGTTAACGGGTTCACCTTTTATTTTAGGTGATATGGGATATAGCCCGAATATCATTGGATTGAGTTATGTTCCACAGACATTGGCCTTTCTACTGGGGGGATTTGGTTGTCGTAGTGCATTGAGTCGAATGAAGGGTAACACCCTGCTGCCGTGGCTATTGGCCGGTTATGCTATCAGTATGATTGCACTCTATCTGATAGCAACGCTGACGACCCCCACACTGTTGACCTTACTTATTCCATTCTGCTTAATGGCGCTGGTGAATGGTGCCTGCTACCCTATTATCGTAGCAAATGCATTAATGCCCTTTCCTGCTAATACTGGTAAAGCGGCAGCGCTACAAAACACACTGCAACTGGGCTGGTGTTTTATTGCCAGCATGCTGGTGTCGGCCTATATCAGCCAACCTTTGCTGGCAACCGTCACTGTGATGCTGTCAACCGTCTTTTTGGCAACATTGGGATATGGCATTCATTGCTACGCGTTAAGGAAAGAAAAAAAACACACTATTAATAATGACTATAATTGCGCAGAGTCATAATTCCTTGTAAAAATAGTCACTAAGCGAAATATCGGCCGGGAGCGATTTATTATTGAGAAAGCGCCCCGGCAGGCCTATACTCGATTTAACCGATTAGAATATCATTTAAAAAAAGCATTATCTTAAGCACTTGCTGGACGCGTGGATTGCGTCACATTTACTCTTATGGATGAGTCACCCTAAACCAAAGCGTAATTAGGGTTTCTTCTTAATCTTCCTCTGTCCGTAATGGATACCAGACACCAACTTTATTGGTATGTATCTGCGCATATAAATTTTATCGCGGGTCATAAGTCAGAAGAAAGTGATGGAGAAGCTATGAGTTCATCCTGTATAGAAGACCAGAGTATTCAAGAAAATCCGTTGTTTCGCATTGTGCAAGAAATGCTGAGCCGGGCTGATATTGAAATCAATGGCTCACGCCCTTTCGACATTAGAGTTAATAACCCTGACTTCTTTAAGCGGGTATTACAAGAAGGGTCTTTGGCATTAGGTGAGAGTTATATGGATGGCTGGTGGGAATGCGATCGACTGGATATTTTCTTCCAGCGCGTTCTCAGGGCTGGCCTGGAGCATCAACTTCCACACCATCTCAAAGATACTTTACGCATTGCTGCCGCGCGTATTATCAATTTGCAATCAAAGAAAAGAGCCTGGATTGTCGGCAAAGAACATTACGATCTCGGTAATGATTTGTTTAGCCTCATGCTCGACCCCAACATGCAATATTCTTGCGCCTACTGGAAAGATGCCACAACGCTTGAGCAAGCGCAGGAAAATAAATTGCAGATGATCTGTGAGAAGCTGCAATTAGCGCCGGGTATGAAACTCCTGGATATCGGTTGCGGCTGGGGTGGGCTTGCCGCTTATGCCGCACGTCATTTCGGGGTGTCGGTTTCAGGTGTGACTATTTCAGCTGAACAGCAAAAACTTGCACAAAAGCGCTGTGAAGGTTTGGATGTGACTATTTTGCTGAAAGATTATCGCGACCTGGATGAACAATTCGATCGCATTGTCTCAGTGGGGATGTTCGAACATGTCGGCCCGAAAAATTACAGCACCTATTTTGAGGTGGTTAAACGTAATTTAAAACCTGACGGATTATTCTTGCTGCATACCATTGGTGCTAATCGTACTGACCTGAGTGTTGACCCCTGGATTGATAAGTATATTTTCCCCAATGGATGCCTGCCTTCAGTAAAACAGATTGCCAAGGCCAGCGAGCCTTATTTCATCATGGAAGATTGGCATAATTTTGGGGCTGATTACGACCGAACGCTGATGGCATGGTATGAACGTTTCCAAGCCGCATGGCCAAGTTTAGCGGAGAATTACTCACCTCGGTTTGAGCGGATGTTTAGCTATTATCTGAATGCCTGTGCGGGTGCATTCCGCGCCAGAGATATTCAATTGTGGCAGGTATTACTCAGCCCCAATGGGGTAGACGGCGGTATTCGGGTTGCTCGTTAATCTCTAACGAGATTCTTTTTTAAAAAGGCCGCATTAAAAAGGCAGAGGTATATCATCCCCTGCCTTTTATCATTCTATGTGCGCACAACTTTTTCAGCCGCTGCGGCTACCAGTGCTATTTCGCGTTGCGCCAATACCCGCTCAACCGTATCCACTACGGCCTGTGTCTGGGGGTCTATTTCAATATTCACCCGATGCCCCAGTCGCTTTTTACCTAATGTGGTTCGCGCCAATGTTTCCGGAATCAAATGAACGCAAAAACGGTTACCGACCACCTCGCCGATGGTCAGGCTGATGCCATCAATACCGATAAAACCTTTGTGTAATACATACTTCATTAAATCGTCACTGGGCATTCGAAACCAAATCTGACGGTTATTTTCTGAGGTATATATTTTGGCTATTTCAGCGGTACAAATAATATGACCGGACATGAGATGCCCGCCAATTTCATCACTAAATTTAGCGGCCCGCTCCAGATTAACCACATCGCCTACTTTAATATCACCCAAATTAGTAATACGCAGAGTTTCCTTCATTAAATCAAAGCTGACTCGATTTCCATTCACTTCCGTCACGGTCAAACAGCAGCCATTATGGGCCACAGAAGCACCTAATGCTAATTCAGGCAACATTTCAGTTGGCATTTCAACCACATGGGTGCGGAAATTGGATTTCTCGTCAATGGCAACCACTGGCGCGGTGCCTTGAACAATACCGGTAAACATACGCCATGCCTCTTATCTATAGAAAAAAGTTTCATTGCCCTGATTTTGCCTCAGAAGATAAGGAAAACCAAACCCCTTAGACTAAAAAGCACTATTCGCGTTATTTCATTGAAAATAAGTTGATAATTAATGACAAGGATTGCTTAAGCGCCCTGAGAAGGTACAATCTTTTATACTCTTCGTGCTCCAAGAGTATTATGTTTTCCCGCTATTTTATTTATCGGCGACAAAGCGATAAATTATTGTTAGAGGTTAATGACAAAGTGCCCGTAGCGGTGAAAACAGGCAGATCGTAAAGACGCCGTAAATACATCCTTGTAGGCTCGATCCGCGCCATCCCTGGCGCGGACGCTTTACTCTTCTACCGGTCTTCACCTTGTGAGATCGAGTCGTTGGGGGCTGTTAGCAGTCTGCGTTATTGAAATTATAACTAGGTTATACCCATGCATCGTGATGAACGATGGGTAGATAAAGGTGCATACGTGCAGAAGTATATCGTCGAAGCGCGTAGCTTGTTGGCTCTCGCTATTCCTGTTGTTATCGCGCAATTGTCCCAAACAGCCATGGGCGTGGTGGATACTATTATGGCCGGTTCTGTCAGTGCGACGGATATGGCTGCTGTGGCCGTAGGGACTTCTATTTGGTTACCGGCTATCTTATTTGGCCACGGATTATTGTTGGCGTTGACGCCGACGGTAGCCCAACTTAATGGCTCCGGGCGGCGCAACCAAATTGCTCATCAGGTCAGACAGGGATTCTGGCTGGCATCCTGTGTCTCGGTATTAATTATGGTGGTCATCTATAATAGCGACCACGTGATTAAGCAGATGCACAACATTG
>NZ_JBLWEX010000188.1:0-14235 GCF_048323875.1 Yersinia sp. LJYL362 | reverse complement strand
AAAAACGTTCTTAGCCCGCCAATGGTTAAAGGTCAACCTAATCAGGTAGTCAGCGATGTGCTGTTTACCGCATTTATATTGCGATAATCATTATGGGCGATAGCATTCTTTCACAAGCAGAGATTGATGCACTGTTAAACGGCGACAGCGGAGGTGATGAACCCGAAGCTGTCATCGGTAATGAGACAGACGTCAAGCCTTATGATCCGACGACCCAGCGGCGAGTGGTGCGTGAGCGCCTCCATGCGCTGGAGATAATCAATGAGCGGTTTGCCCGTCAGTTCCGTATGGGGCTATTTAACCTGTTACGCCGCAGCCCAGACATCACGGTTGGCCCGATAAAAATTCAGCCATACCATGATTTTGCCCGTAACTTGCCGGTGCCAACTAACCTCAACTTGATACATTTGAAACCATTGCGCGGAACAGCACTGTTTGTTTTCGCTCCGAGTTTGGTATTTATTGCAGTTGATAATCTGTTTGGTGGCGATGGCCGTTTTCCGACCAAAGTGGAAGGCCGCGAGTTTACGCATACAGAACAACGCGTTATTAACCGGATGTTGCGCTTAGCGTTGGATGCTTATCGCGACGCCTGGGCTCCTATCTATAAAATAGATGTGGAATATGTCCGTTCTGAAATACAGGTGAAGTTTACCAATATCACCACCTCCCCTAACGATATCGTGGTCACGACCCCTTTCCAGGTGGAAATCGGTGCGTTGAGTGGTGAGTTTAATATCTGTATTCCATTCGCCATGATTGAGCCGTTACGCGAACTGCTGACCAATCCACCACTGGAAAATTCCCGTCAGGAAGACAGTCACTGGCGTGAAACACTGGTTAAGCAAGTTCAGCATTCCGAGCTGGAACTGGTGGCTAATTTTGTCGATATCCCGCTGAGATTGTCGCAGATACTCAAGCTACAACCGGGGGATGTGTTACCGATAGATAAACCGGACCGACTGATTGCTCATGTCGACGGCGTACCTGTGCTGACCAGTCAGTACGGGACATTAAACGGGCAATACGCCCTACGTGTTGAACATTTGATTAACCCTATTTTGAATGCTCTGAATGAGGAACAGCCCAATGAGTGACCCTAAGCTTCCGTCTGATGATGGAAAGGAATCCGTGGACGATCTGTGGGCTGATGCGTTTAATGAGCAGTTGGCATCGGACAAGCCAGCGGCCACTACTGATGGTGTATTTAAATCACTGGAAGCGCCTGATGCACTGGGTAATCTACAAGATATCGATTTGATTCTTGATATCCCGGTGAAGCTGACCGTTGAATTGGGTCGCACCAAAATGACTATCAAAGAGCTGCTGCGCCTGTCTCAAGGTTCAGTTGTTTCTCTGGATGGCCTGGCGGGTGAACCTTTAGATATTCTGATCAATGGTTATCTGATTGCGCAGGGTGAAGTGGTGGTGGTGGCGGATAAATACGGCGTTCGCATTACTGACATTATTACCCCGTCAGAACGTATGCGTCGTCTGAGTCGCTAATGACCGCAGCGCAAACAGTGGCGACAACCACCACTGACTCAACATCTTCTGATTCTGCACCGGCTGCCGATATGCCGGTGTTAGGAAATACTCCGGTGACAACACCGCAAACCCCTGTTACCGGATTTGCGGCCAGTCACCCGGGTATTGCCTCGCAACAAGCTGCCCCAGCGATGCCCGCAGGCTCGGTATTGACGCAAGTTGGCTCGGTGCTGGGCGGTATTTTACTGCTGATTTTATGTGCCGCCTGGTTGGTGCGCCGCTTAGGTTTTGCGCCACAGGCCCGCAACAATAAGCTGTTAAATGTACGAGCCAGTTGTCAGGTTGGTCAGCGCGAACGCGTTGTTATTGTCGAGGTGGACAATACCTGGCTGGTATTGGGTGTCACCGCCCAAAGCGTGACACAGCTTCATACTCTGCCACGCCCACCGGTTGACGAAACCGACACCGCGCTGTCGGCTGATAGTGGAAAACCGGCTGATTTTCGCCAGATACTGAACACCTATCTATTAAACAAGAAGTCAAAACCTCCGGAAAAATCGGCATGATGTCCCTGCGTCCGCTCATCAATAAAGCCCCCCTACTGCTACTCGCTCTGCTGTGCTCTCCGGCGGCAATGGCGCAACTACCGGGTATTATCAGCCAGCCGCTGGCCAATGGTGGGCAAAGTTGGTCTTTACCGGTACAGACGCTGGTCTTTATCACCACCCTGAGCTTCCTTCCTGCCGCATTACTGATGATGACCAGCTTTACCCGCATCATTATTGTGCTTGGTTTGTTGCGCAACGCATTGGGTACTCCCTCAGCACCACCGAACCAAGTGATGCTGGGTTTGGCGCTGTTCCTGACTTTCTTCATCATGTCGCCGGTGTTTGACAAGGTCTATCAAGATGCTTATCTGCCCTTCAGCCAGGACAAAATAAGTATGGAAGTGGCGATGGATAAAGGCTCACAACCGCTGCGCGAGTTTATGTTACGCCAGACCCGCGAATCTGACCTGGCACTGTATGCCCGTTTAGCTAATCTGCCGCCACTGGAAGGTCCTGAAGTCGTACCTTTGCGCATTCTGTTACCGGCGTATGTGACCAGCGAGCTGAAAACCGCTTTCCAAATTGGTTTTACCGTATTTATTCCGTTTTTGATTATCGACCTGGTGGTTGCCAGTGTGCTGATGGCTCTGGGGATGATGATGGTTCCGCCCGCCAGTATCTCGTTGCCCTTTAAACTCATGCTGTTTGTGTTGGTTGATGGTTGGCAGTTGCTACTCGGCTCGTTAGCGCAGAGTTTTTATAGCTAAGGTAAATACGTCATGACACCTGAATCGGTAATGGCCCTCGGCGTTGAGGCAATGAAGATAGCCCTTGCATTGGCCGCGCCATTATTACTGGCGGCATTGGTCAGTGGCTTGATTGTCAGCCTGTTGCAAGCCGCGACACAGATTAACGAAATGACACTGTCATTTATCCCCAAAATACTGGCGGTGTTCGCCACTTTAGTTATTGCTGGCCCGTGGATGCTCAGCCTGATCCTCGACTATATGCGTAATTTGTTCACCAGCCTGCCAACGTTGATTGGCTAAGCATGCTTTCTCTTGATACCACTCAACTTAGCGTCTGGGTCAGCCAATACTTTTGGCCACTGATCCGCATATTGGCGCTGATCTCCACCGCGCCGGTATTAAGCGAGAAGCAGATAAATCGTAAAGTGAAAGTCGGTCTGGCGGTATTAATTACCTTTCTGATTGCTCCATCCCTGCCACCGGTAAATATCCCTTTAGTCTCCAGCGGGGCTTTATGGGTCGCTGGCCAGCAGGTATTGATTGGCGTCGCTATCGGCTTGACTATGCAGTTTGCTTTTGCGGCTATCCGATTGGCCGGTGAAGTGATTGGTTTACAAATGGGCTTATCTTTCGCCACCTTCTTTGACCCCTCCGGCGGGCCGAATATGCCAGTGCTTGCCCGGTTGCTAAACTTGCTAGCGATGCTGTTATTTCTCTCGTTCGATGGGCATTTATGGCTGATTTCTTTATTAGCTGACAGTTTCCATACCTTACCTATCCAGTTCGAACCGCTTAATGGTAATGGTTTCCTGGCGTTAACCCAGGCCGGTTCGTTGATCTTTATGAATGGACTGATGCTGGCATTACCGCTTATTACTCTGTTACTGACCCTAAACATGGCGTTAGGGATGCTTAACCGCATGACACCACAACTTTCTGTTTTCGTTATTGGTTTCCCTCTCACATTGACGGTCGGTATTATCTCGCTGGGATTAATCATGCCGTTATTGGCACCTTTTACTGAGCATCTGTTTGGCGAGTTTTTTGACCGCCTGGCGGGGGTACTAAGTGGCCTGGCAAGTTAGAATTTAAGATTGCAGTGAGTGATTCGGGTAAGTGAGTACAGCCAACACCGCTGCAACTTGAAAGATGACGGATAGAAAAGAAGGTATGTCACCCCAAACCTTAGTGGGAAAGGTGACATACCAAAAAGTGTACCCGGTTTAAGTACACCTAAGAGGGAACCTGCGGGGCTGGCCCACAGGTAGAAGACAGATTATTTATTCAGTTGGAACAGAGACAAACCCTGCATATTGGTGAATGTGGTGTAAGACGCCTGCAATGCAGCCTGCTGCATGACATAAGACGAGATAGCCGAGTTCCAGTCCACATCTTGTAAATCACTCAAACGCTGTTTGTTGATCAAGGTACGATCAGAACCCAGGCTGTCAAGACTGTCTAATTCCTGTAATTGCGTACCAATCTCAGCCTGTACTGACAGCACGTTATTCAGTGAGTTAGCCATGCCACGGATACCTTTATCCATCTCATCAGAAGCCTGTTGCTTCACAGCATCCGTTGCGCCTTGCAGTGGAGTCTTCAATGATTTTAGAACCGTGTCGATGGTATTAAAGATATTGCTTTCGGCGGCCACCGGATCACCATTCACATCATTTGGCTCTGGTGTCGCATTGCTGGTTAATGCCATAAATACGCTGGAACCGGTATGCCCCACCGTCATGGTACGGTTCGAGTCTACCCGTTGTTGAATCGCGACGTCCCCCCCTACGTAAGTCACTTCACCTGTATTGCTCACCGCAAAAGGCGCTTTCTCGCTTTGAAAGCCACCAAACATATAGCGGCCATTACCGTCAGTTGAGTTGGCCTGATTTAGCAACTGGTCTTTTAGACCCTGCAATTGTGTTGCCATTGACGCCCGGTCATCATCACTCAAAGAGTCTTTAGCAGCACCAATGATCAGACTTTGAATTGACTGAATGGTGGAGGTCGCCTGTGATAATACAGTTGTTTCCAGCGAGG
Source organism: Yersinia sp. LJYL362 (assembly GCF_048323875.1). Classification (NCBI taxonomy): domain Bacteria; kingdom Pseudomonadati; phylum Pseudomonadota; class Gammaproteobacteria; order Enterobacterales; family Yersiniaceae; genus Yersinia; species Yersinia sp. LJYL362. The sequence goes on along the minus strand of NZ_JBLWEX010000188.1, from coordinate 9,410 downwards.
AACTTTGACGCGCAAAGCTTCGCGCTAAGGTGTACTGACTATTTTCCGACTGGGACTGTGACACCATAACCGCCTGAGATGCCGCCATCGGATCATCAGAAGGATTGACCACCCGTTTGCCCGTCGAGAGTTGTTGGCCCGACTGCATCCACAGGGATTGGGCATTAGTGACGCCCTGCATATTTTGCTGATACAGCATGCTGGTACTTAAGCGCACGATGTCAGTTCCTTTTTAGCAACAGCTTAGTCAGTTTTCCCGCATTGAGCGCAATACTGACTAAACCTAAAATGAGATAAGTAGCGGCATCAACGCCCTGCCGCTGACCAAACTTAACCGCGCAAGTCCAGCAGCGCATTAAATAAAGTTGAAGCAGTCTGAATCACCTGCGCATTCGCCAGATAATATTGCTGGAAACGTTGTAAATCGCCGTACTCTTCATCCAGATTTACCCCGGAAATTGACTGCTGTTCTGCTGTTAACTGGGTAACGATGTTGGCCTGTGCCGTGCTGTTGGTTTTCGCCGTAGCTGTCTGGTTGCCCACATTACTGACTAACCCGGCATAAGCACCTGAAAGTGTTGCTTTACCATCAACCAGCTTCTTGGTTTGTAGGTCTAACAGTGCTTGTGCGTTGACGTTGTCACTCGCACCACCATTAGCTGTACCCCCCGCGGCAATCATGCTGGAGTCTTTAATATCGACCTGTAAGTTAGCGGCAACATTGGACACAGTTTTGATAGTAAATTTATCTTTGGCTTGCGGTCCGGTTGCGCCGTTATCAATACTGACCGCCACACCGTCAAAGTTTAGCGTCGGCTTACCGTTGGCATCCGTACCCGCCGTGGTAGGCACTTTGGTGTTATCCGACAAGCGTGTGACCTGCCAGTTAGCCCCATCAAATTCCACGCTATAATCACTGGCTTTCACTTTAGAGGTATCGGTGTAAGCCACGCTTAAACCGGCATCACCTTGATTTTTGGCATTTTTTAGCGCTGTAGGTTGGGCAAAGCTAAAGAAGTCAGTGCCCGCATCGCCATTAGCATCAAAGCCAGCTTTATGTTGGGTGTTAAAGCTATCAGCCATCACCAACGCCAATTGCCCTAATTGGTTACGGGCGCTATCCAGCGCTTCACTGCGGAATTTCAAGGTTCCACCCAGTGACCCGGTAGTCAGACGACTTTCGTCGATCTCCATGGTGTCGCCAGAGCCGCGGTTATAGCCCAATGTCAGACGAGTCGCATCGGCGCTGGAGGGAATAGCTTCCACTTTATAGGCATTCGGCCCCTGAACCAGAGACAAACCACCGGCAAATGACACATTGTAAGTATCGCCATCTTGCTGGGTTACCGTCACTGCAACAATTTTGTTTAACTCGGTTACCAGTTGGTCACGTTGGTCGAGCAAGGCATTTGGCTCGCTACCACTGCTACCACGTAGGCGGGTAATCTGGTCATTTAGCTTGGCGATTTGCTCGGCATAGTTATTAATTTGCGTCGCACTATCGCTTATCTTTTGATTAACGCCGGTATCCATATCACGCAGATATTTATCGGCATTTTGGAATTGGTTAACCAACCCTTCAGCTTTACCTAATACTGTTTTACGCGCAGCGTCATCGCCCGCATTACTCACCAGATTTTGCAAGTTACTAAAGAAGTCCTGCATGGTGGTTGAGATGTTATTTGAAGTATTGGACAGTAAATTATCAATTTGCGAAATTTGTTGATAATAGGTTGTCAGCCCGCTGCTTTGCGTTTGCGAGGCACGCAATTGGTTGGTAATAAAGGCGTTATACTCACGGTTAACACCGGTCACGGACACACCGTTACCAATAAAACCCGCTGGGCTTAATGTCCCACCATTTTGTGCAAAAATGGTGTTCTGACGGTTATAACCGGCTACCTGGAAATTGGTGATGTTATTACTGACGGTGCTCAGGGCATATTGTGCTGCGCTCAGACCACTCATCGCAGTATTCATTAAACTATTGGACATGAAGAGATCCTTTTACCGCAGGCGATTCACATCGCACACCTGCATTTATTAATATGGGGATACTGCCTGAGGAAACCTAAGCCCCCGCACAGCCTATTCAGAGTATCGGCCCGAGTTTGGAAAACTTGAGTGAAAATATGGGTGTTATTGCCAGTAAAACCAATGAATAAAGTCGCGTACGTTACAGTGAGGACAGGCAGATCATAAAGACGCCGTACTTCTTTTGTTAAAACAAGCCTCCCTGGGGGCTCGAGCCGCGCCCTCCCTGGCGCGGACGCTTTACTCTTCTGCCTATCCTCCCTCACCAATAGATATTGGAGATTTTGGAGTCCAAACACTGCCCAACCCCAAAATGCCATGTAAAATAGCCTATTAGAACAGCTGGCTCAGATCGCTATTGTAGGCTTTTACCGCCTGTTCGCCGGCATTCTTCATTTGCTGAATGACACTCACCAATTTTTGGGCATATTGCGGATCAGTCGCATAACCGGCACGTTGCAAAGCATGCGCGCCTTGTTCAGGGCTTTGGGCAGCAGCGACATTGGCGTAGCGCGGATTTTGCGTCAGCAATTTGACATAATCACTGACAGCCTCGACGTAGGAGCCATAAACCCGGAAGCGGGCTTTGGTTTTCTTGGCCACACCTTGCTCATATTCCGTAGTGGTGATTTCACTGACCGGACCATCCCAGTTGCTGCCTGCTTTGATACCAAAGACGTTGTAGCTGCTTTTGCCATCAGCTGTTGGGATCTCTCGCTGACCCCAACCAGACTCCAACGCGGCCTGCGCCATAATAAGCTGATGCGGAATACCACTCTGTTGGCTGGCAATTTGTGCCGGAATCGACATACGTGCGACGAAGTTACCGGTGCTTTGTGGCAGTGACGCTGAATTGTTGGCCGGTGGTGTCGGTATTGCCCGACGCACCATTTGCTCCAATGCCTGCGCAGGCAGGGTTTGCAAGACTTCGTTATCCAACATCATTGGCACTGTACCGGCAGTTTCACTCGGTGAAGTGGTACCCGAAAGCTGCTCCACCATCATATCCGCCAGCCCTAACCCTTTGACCGACATTTGCTGAGCAATCTGTTGGTCATACATTGAGGTATAGAGACGGGTTTGATCACTGTTCATAACGCCATCTTGCGGCAAAGCAGAACGCATGCTTTTCAGCATCATCTGCACAAACATCCCCTCCACCTGCTGCGCAACCTTCTTTAGGTTGCCATCGGGATCTCTTGCCGCATCGCGTTTTAAGCTGTTCAGTGATTGGGTATCATAAGCCGCCCCGAACATTTCATTGGCGCTGCCGGACCTTGCCATCAAATCACTCATTAGATAATTTCCAATTTAGCCCGTAAGCAGCCAGCACTTTGCATCGCCTGCAAGATAGACATTAAATCAATCGGGGTTGCGCCCAGTGAGTTCAAAGCCCGAACCACATTATTCAGATTTGGGCTGGCATTAACGCGCTGCAATACGCCACCTTGTTGCTGAACGGAAATCTGAGTATTCGGTGTCACCACCGTCTGACCACCACCGAAAGGTGTATCAGGTTGACTGACGGTATTTTGTTTATCCACCACTACCGACAGATTCCCTTGCGCTACAGCGCAGGAGTCCAGCACCACATTGCGGTTCATCACCACCGAGCCAGTACGGGAGTTGATAATGACCTTGGCATCGCCTGCATCAATATTCACCGGGATATTCTGGATATCCGCCAGGAAACGCACTTGCGAACTGTTGCCGCGCGGCACCAAAACCTGAATAGTCCGGGCGTCGATGGCGGTGGCAGAACCAAAGCCACGTTGGCGGTTAATGGCATCACTGACCTGCTGTGCTGTGGTGAAATCTTCAGTATTCAATTGCAGATTTATCACCCCATCGGTGCCAAAGGTGGTTGGCAGTTCGCGTTCAATAGTCGCACCATTGCTGATGCGCCCACCCGTCAATTGGTTGACCTGAACACTGCTACCACCAGAAGATGCACCCGCCCCGCCCACTAATACGTTACCCTGAGCCAGGGCATAAACCTGATTATCGACCCCTTTTAGCGGGGTCATCAGCAGCGTACCACCACGAATACTTTTGGCATTCCCCATTGAAGACACCACCACATCAATGGTTTGCCCGGCACGGGAAAACGCCGGTAACTTAGCGGTAACCATCACTGCGGCTACGTTTTTAAGCTGCATATTGGTGCCCGGTGGCACGGTAATCCCCAATTGGGACAACATGTTACTCAGACTTTGCGTGGTAAACGGTGTTTGCATGGTTTGGTCACCGGAACCATCTAAACCGACCACCAGGCCATAACCAATTAATGCGTTATCGCGCACGCCCTGAACGGTCACCAAATCGCGGATACGCTCGGCTGACGCCGGTGATGACACCAGCGTGAACAGCACAACAAGCTGCAGTATAAATTGAGTGATAAGTGACTGTTTACGCATCAATGGGCCTCTTAATATGGCGAAACGTTAAGGAAGAACCGCTGCAACCAGCCCATGGTTTGCGCTTCATTGATATAACCATTACCCACATACTCGATACGTGCATCTGCCACCTGAGTTGAGGTCACGGTATTGCTGCCGCTGATGGTGCGCGGGTTGACTACCCCAGAGAAGCGAATGAATTCGGTGCCCTGATTAATGGCTATCTGTTTCTCACCCACCACATGCAAGTTGCCGTTAGCCAGCACTTGATCAACGGTCACCGTGATAGTGCCACTGAAGGTGTTGTTCGCATTGGCGCCACCTTTGCCACCAAAGGTGTTATCACCAGAAATATCCATATCCGCGCGTGCATTACCCAGTAACCCTTCGAGATAGCGAGGAGCAGTAGCAACACCAAATTTGCTGGAACCATTACGGCTCGCATTGGCTGAAGAGCTTTTGCTGGCACTGACATTTTCCTGCAAAGTAATCGTCAGCGTATCACCGACATTCCGTGGGCGACGGTCTTCGAACAGTGGCTGATAACCATAGTTCATCGGCTGGGCAGCCTGGAAAATAGAGCCATTCGGCAGCGGCGCACTGGCAGGAGCAGGCTGGGCAGACGTCGAACCATCTACCAGTGATTTGTGCGGAATATACGCGCAGCCATTGAGTAGCAGCGTCGCCATCAAAGGCGCCCCCACCCATCTCAACTCAGCTAATTTACGCAGCGGCTTTCTATCCATCTCTGATTATCTGTCCTGTAACCTGTTAGAGGCTGGCAAGGTCAGCCCCAAAGACTCATTATTCTGCGGCAATCAGGGGACATCATTGCCCCCCGAGAGCGGATTTACAGCTGTGTCAGTTTTTGCAACATCTGATCTGAAGTTGAAACCGCTTTACTGTTTATTTCATAGGCGCGCTGCGTCTGGATCATGTTGACTAACTCTTCCGCCACATTGACGTTAGACGTCTCAACATACCCCTGATACAACAAGCCGCCGCCGTTCAGACCCGGCGTAGTTTCATTCGGTGCACCGGAACTGGCGGTTTCCTGATACAGGTTCTCACCAACACTTTCCAGACCACTGTTGTTGATGAAGGTCGTCAATGTCAGTTGCCCAACTTGCTGGATAGCTGTTTGCCCCGGCAAAGTCACGCTGACGATACCGTCGCGCCCAACCGTCATGCTTAACGCATTCGCTGGAATGGTAATAGCCGGTTGCACCTGAAAACCACCCGATGTCACCAACTGACCATTTTGGTCAACCTGAAAAGACCCATCGCGGGTATAGGCATTGGTGCCATCAGGCATTTGCACCTGGAAGAACCCCTCACCTTTGATGGCGATATCTTTGCTGTTATCGGTTTTGGACAAGTTACCCTGACTGTGCAAACGCTCAGTGGCAACCGGACGAACACCGGTACCAATCTGCAAACCCGATGGCAAGGTGGTCTGCTCGGAAGATTGTGCTCCCGGTTGACGCATGGTTTGGTATAACAAATCTTCAAAAACCGCCCGTTGGCGTTTAAAGCCATTGGTGCTGACGTTCGCCAGGTTGTTGGCGATAACATCCATATTGGTCTGCTGGGCATCCAGGCCGGTTTTGGCAATCCAGAGTGATCGGATCATCAGTTTATTCCTCTGCGCCTAGGCGCTTAGCTCATTGCTAACAGTTGATTAGCGCGCTGTTCGTTTTCGTCCACACTGTGGATGACTTTCATCTGCATTTCGAAACTACGGGCATTGGCAATCATGTCGGTCATGGCTTCAACCGCTTTCACGTTACTGCCTTCCAGCACGCCCGGCATAATCTTGATAAGTGGATCATTCGCCAACTGAGCACCCCGCGCCTGCTGCGTCTCAGGTGTCAGATGGAACAAGCCGTCATCACCGTGCATCACTTCACCCGCTGTTGCTCTAACCCGTTTAATCTGCCCAAGCTGCGCGATGGTATTCGGTGAGTCACCGGCGTTCAGCGCCGAAATAGTACCATCGGCAGCAATGGTGACAGCCGCTTGCGGAGGCACTTCAATCGGGCCGTTATCACCCATTAACGGGTAACCCTGTACCGTCATTTGCCCATCAGCTGAGATTTGAATATTCCCGTTGCGGGTATAAGCCTCAGTGCCATCGGGCAGTCGAACCGCCAAATAGCCATCTTGCTGCAAGGCCACATCCAACGGGCGACCGCTGTAGTTCATCGTCCCCTGGCTGATATCTACGCCGGGGGTCGATGCTGTGACCATAGTGCGAGTGGCCATACTTGGCCCATCAATAGGCACAGCCCGCATCGCCGCCAACTGCGAGCGAAAACCCGGCGTCGAGGCATTGGCCAGGTTATTAGCGGTAACCGCTTGCAGTTCGAGTGACTGCCGTGCAGCCCCCATTGCGGTATATATTGCGTGATCCATGAGCGAGTCCCGTCAGTTCGATTAACGCAGGTTAACCAGAGTTTGTAAGATCTGATCCTGGGTTTTGATGGTTTGCGCGTTAGACTGGTAGTTACGCTGCGCCACAATCATATTGACCAGTTCTTTACTCAAATCCACGTTAGAGGATTCCAGTGCGCCGCTGGTCAATGTACCGAAACCGCCACTGCCCGCCGTTCCAAGGATTGGGTTACCGGATGAAAGTGTTTCTTTCCATACGTTATCGCCTTCGGAGGACAAACCTTCAGGGTTGGCAAAGTTGACCATCACGATTTGACCGAGCAATTGAGTCTGCGAATTGGAATAGGTACCGACTATCGAGCCATCGTTATTAATCTGGAAGCCCGTAAATTCACCGGCGGCGTAGCCAGTTTGAGTTTGGGTGACAATGCTATCTGTACCGGTATTTTGTTGCTTACTGCCCGCCACACTCAGCGTGAAAGTCTGTGCCGGAGCGCCGTTAACCACGCCCATTGGGATAGTCAATGTGAAGTCAGTGGTACTGGCTGCATTAGTGCCATTGGTGACACTTTGCAGTGCGCCGTTGGTATCAAACGTCATGGAGCCGCGTTTATCCGCTGTTGCAGCTGGTTTAGCACTGCTATCGAGGGTGTAGACATCCCAGGTGTTACCCGCCGTGGTACTTTCTGAGCGTTTAACGTAGAACACGTTGATTTCATGGCGGTTACCCAAGCTATCGAAGGTGGTCATGTTATTGACGAAGCTGTAGGTGTCAGGCTTGGTGGGATCAAAAGTAGTAGCAACAGGAATAACATCATGGGTTGAGGTCAGGTTAGCGACCATAGTGCCCGAGGTCGTCGCCTTGGCTGGGATCATATTCTGCGGCACAGACAGCGCTATCGGGTTCGCCCCTTGCTGTACGGTCGGCGGGGTACCGGTTGCCGGGTAGCCGGTTAAGCTCAGGCCCTGCATATTGACGATATTGCGGTTCTCATCCAGTTTAAACTGGCCGTTACGGGCATATAACACACCGCCACTGCTGTCTTGCATACGGAAGAAACCACTTTGACTAATAGCCAGATCCAGACGGCGGTTAGTGGTGGTAGTGGTACCATCGTTAAAGTCCTGAGTGATGCCTGCGACTTTAACGCCCATCCCGGTCTGAGAGCCGGCAAACATATCGGCAAAAGAAACTGAGCCGGCTTTAAAACCTGACGTCGCCGAGTTGGCGATGTTGTTACCGATCACATCCAGGTTACTGGATGCTGCGTTCAAACCGCTGACTGCTTGAGAAAAGCCCATTTTCTTCTCCGTTAGATTCGGGGTCCGTGAAAGACCTTAAGCATTGATGACATATCAAACGCTACTTTTAAAAATGATGGTGAATCAGTTCGAATGATTGCTTCACCCTAATGTTTTTTGCTACTTCTTCGGCCAACCAGATGATTTATAAGATCTGACGGACCTTATCCATCGTGATAGTGCCTGCCAGGCCGAGATCCAATTTAGGGCCGTCGCCACCACGGGTGACGCCGTTGACAATGGCATAACTCAATGGTGTGGCAACCACTTGTGCGCCCCCATTAGTCGCACTGATAGTGACGGTATAAGCGCCATCCGGTGCATTGCCGCCAGCTTCCAGCGAACCATCCCAGGTAAAGGCATGCACACCCGCCGTCAGGCCGCCAATCTCAATGGTTCGGACAGCCACGCCATTGCTGTCGGTGATAGTGGCCGTCACTTTGTCTGCGGCACGCTCCAGCTCAACACCAAACGGTGTTGTTGTCACAACGCCATCTTTGCTGCCAGCCAACACGTTGGTTCCCGGAACCATCACACCGCGACCAATCAGGCTGCTCGCCTGCAAGGATTGGCTGTTATCAATCTGACCGGAGATAGAACCCAGCGTAGTATTCAACTTTTCAATGCCGCTCACGGTGTTGATTTGCGCTAATTGCGTAGTCAACTCGTTGTTTTGCATTGGGTTGGTCGGGTCCTGATTCTTTAACTGTGCCACCAACAATGTCAGGAAACTGTTTTGCAGATCTTGGCTGCTACTGCCGGTGGTCGAACTGGTACCGGTAGTGCTGTTAATACCGTAATCACTATCGGTCAGGGAATTCGTAATGGCCATTTATGCAGGCTCCTGTTATTGACCCAGTGTCAGCGTCTTGAGCATCAACGATTTGGTCGTATTCAATACTTCAACGTTGGCTTGATAACTGCGCGAAGCTGAAATGGTGTTCACCATCTCGCCGGTCACATCAACGTTTGGCATCCGAACATACCCCTTGGCATCAGCCAGCGGATTGCCGGGTTGAAAGACCAAGCGATCCGGTGCCGGATCATCGATTATCTGTGCCACACGTACACCGCCCGTTTCTTGCCCCGGCTGAGCCGCCACCTGAAACACCACTTGCTTGGCGCGATAAGGTTGACCGTCTGGGCCGGTTACACTGTCGGCGTTCGCCATGTTACTGGCGCTAACGTTCAACCGCTGCGATTGGGCTGATAATGCAGAACCGGCAATATCAAAAATATTCAGTAAAGACATACGTCTTATCCTTGTTGTAACACTGACAT